>CAYSTP010000041.1:0-14813 GCA_964434085.1 uncultured Pirellulales bacterium | reverse complement strand
CTTGATGCTGGATGCTGGATTCTCGAAATGGATTCCTGCTTTCGCAGGAATGACAACAAGAAACCCCCAACATAAAGTTGGGGGCTAACCAAGTCGCCGTGCCGGCGACTGCTAAACAGTGCTGGATACTGGATGCTCGATGCTCGATGCTCGGTGAATGGACAAAAAACGGTAGAAGAATTATTTTGTTTTGTATTGGTTTGTGATAGGCAGTCGGCGGTCTTTGCCGAAGGCCTTGGGTGTAATCTTTACTCCGGGAGGGGATTGTCTTCGCTTATACTCGTTCCTGTCAACCAGCCTAACAGTACGCAACACGTCTTCTTTCGGAAGGCCAGACTGAATCAAATCCTGTGCGGATTTGTCCAGCTCGACGTACCCCTCAAGTATCTTATCGAGCAAATCATAATCCGGCAGTGAGTCACTGTCCTTCTGGCCTTGTTTCAATTCCGCGCTCGGCGGTCTTTCAATCACCGCCTGCGGGATGACCTGCCTGCCGGCGATTTCATTTATATATTTTGCCAGTTTATAGACGAGGGTTTTCGGCACATCCTTTATAACGGCGAAGCCGCCTGCCGTGTCGCCGTAAAGCGTCGAGTATCCGACGGCCGTCTCGCTCTTGTTGCCCGTTGTCAGGACCAGTGAGCCGAACTGATTGCTCAGCGACATTAATATGCTGCCGCGAATCCTGGCCTGGAGGTTTTCATAAGCGATACCTTTGTTATCCCAGCCGTTCACCGTCGAAAGGGCCTTGTCGAACTGCTGGAGGGTCGGCTCGATGGGAATTGTAAGAAACTCGATTCCAAGATTGTCGGCAAGTTTGGCAGCGTCCGATTTGGTCTGCTGTGTATTGAACCTTGACGGCATTGTGATGCCGGTCACGTTTTCTTTTCCCAGCGACGCAGTCGCTATGGCTGCTACGACGGACGAATCTATCCCGCCGGACAGGCCCACTAAAACCCTGGCGAATCCATTTTTCCGTACATAATCATGAGTGCCAAGTACCAGCGCGTTATATATTTCACCTAAGGCACTTTCAGCTTCGATTGCATCCGATACTTCACTCGCAACTGCGCCGGCTGGTGTGACTTTTACGTCTTTGCCTTCGACTGTAATATCGGCGATGAGCAAATCCTCTTCGAAGGCCTTGGCTTTGGCACGGACCTGACCCGACGAATCAGCAATCATACTGCGGCCGTCGAAGACGAGCTCATCCTGGCCGCCGATAAGGTTGCAGTAGCATATCGCGCAGCCGAATTGGTTTGCACATTGCGACACGACGTTCCGGCGGATTTTTATTTTTCCCACGTGGAAGGGCGAGGACGATAAATTCACCATAACAGCGAAAGGCTGGACCTCTGCCAGAAAACCTTTCAGCCAGTTTACGTCCCAGATGTCACGACAAATTGTGACTACCGTCTTTACGCCCCCGACCTCGACTGTAACCGCCTCTGTGCCGGTTGAAAAATATCTCGATTCGTCGAACACGCCGTAGTTTGGCAGCAGGCCCTTACGGTAAACCTGCGAAATACTGCCGTTCTCGATGACCGCTGCGCTGTTATAGCACATACCCGCCGCCGGTTCTGCGAAGCCGACTACGGCCGTAGCCTCGGTGAATTTGGCTGACAGGGCCTTTACAGCAGACAGATTGTCCTGGAGGAAATGTTTTTTATACAGCAAATCCTCGGGCGGATAGCCGCAGAGGCAGAGTTCGGGATACACTACTAACTGTGCATCCGCCTCGACCGCCCGGCGATAGAACCGCTCTATCTTAGCGGCATTGCCTTGCAAGTCACCTACAACCGGATTTATCTGCGCCAGCGCTACCCGCATCTTCAAAGTCTCCGGCATCGAGTATCAAGTATCGAGCATCGAGAATCAAGTCTTTACTTCCATAAACTTCACCAGCTCATAGACGGCCTGGTTGTACGGCGCCGCGATTTTATATTTGTTTGCCAGTTTTAGCACCGCGCCGTTAAGTGCATCCATCTCCGTTCGTTTGCCCGCCGCCAAATCCTGCAGCATTGACGATTTGTGCTGTGCCGTATCCGGCACCAATCGAGCGTAAAAGACCTCCAAGAAATCCTCGGTGCAGTCCCAGTGCGTCGAATAGCCCGCCTTTTTCATTACGTCGAACACTTCCCGTGCAAGTGCATCCATCAGCTTTCGGGTACAGTTCACCTCTGCAAGCCTGCCGTACGGTACACCTAATATCGCGCCGACGGGATTAAGCAGGCAGTTATAAAGCATTTTCGCCCACAAATCTTTCTCTATGGATTCGGCGACCTCGCACTGGATACCGCCTTTGGTTATCATCCGGCAGAGATTTTTTACGCACGAAGTATCGCACCCGAACAGGCTGCCGATATGTATTGCGTCGGCGTGTACGGTTATCTCGACTTCGTTGGCCTTTCGCCGGGAAAAGCCCGTGATGACCCTCGCGCTGTAAAGCTGGTCCTGCTCGAAGTATCGCAGGAACTTTTCCGCATTGCCCCAGCCGTTCTGGAAATGGACTATCCTGCCGCCCCTGCCCAGCAGCCGTTTGTGTCCCGATAAATCTTTCGCCGCATACGCCGAGTCGAAGGACTTTGTGCAGACCATAATAAAATCGTAACTTTTTTGGCCGACGTCGGTCAGTTTGCAAAAGCATTCGAATTGTTCCGGCCGCGCGCGGAAATTACCGAATATACCCGTCCGAACCAATCCCCCCTTTTTTAGTGCATTCACGGTCCCGGGCCGTGCGATTATGTCCACTTCGGCGTCGGCTTTTATCAGGCAGCTTGCCAGACCAAGACCCACCGCTCCTGCGCCGTAGATACAAATCCGCATCGCCGTGACCTGTAAAAAAGAAGACCCTGGCAAAGAACCGGGGCCATTATACCTGTTTGTCACCGGCTGAAAAACCTCTTTTGAAATATCCCCCGCGGCGTAGCAGTAGTATAGCGAAGCCGGGTCATTCGCCCCGCAGTTCTTTCAGACACGCCGGGCAGAACAAATGTCCCGAATCTATCCGCGTCAATTCGCCCACCGGCACCTCTTGAGCCTCACAGCAGTCGCACATTCCGGTTTGTGCCTCTTCGAGCTCTTTTTTCTTCGGCATTACCTCTTCAAATCCAACCTGCGCCGCCGCACCGGCCATCTCGGTGATATCTACCTGAGCCGTGGCGTGCTCTATCTGTTCGAGCTCAGCCTGGATTTTAGCCCGGACCTTTGTCTCCTGCTTGGCCTTTTTGAGCGCTTCTTCTTTCTCTCTTTCTCCCACCTGGAGCTGCTGCTCTGTCGCTTCGAGGACCGCCTCGAGCTCAGCGGTTCGCCGCTCATACTCATGTATTTGTTCGGCCATCAGGCGTCCTTCGGACTGCACCTGGGCCAGCTTAGCTTCGAGCGCTTCTATTTGCTGCCTCGCCTCGTTCTCCGCAGCCGCCTGCGTTTGTTCCACTTGGCGCAGTTCCTGCTGAGCCTGCGCCTTGTACTTATCATGCTCATCTCTTATTGCCTCGGCCTCTTGCTGTGCTTCTGCAATGCGCTGCTCCGCTTCTACTTTTATTTTTTCCAGTTCCTTCTCGTATTTTTGGTTCAGTTCCTCCACCGCCTGCTGCGCAGCGACATCCTGCTCATACTTTGCCGCCAGTTCCGCAAGCTGCTGCCCCGCGCGGCTCTCGACCTGGGCTATTCTTTCTTCGTACTGCGTCGTCAATTCACTCATCGCCTTGCTGTGCTGCGTCGCAGCATCATCCGCCGCCGACTCGGCGACCTCAAGCTGCTCCTTTATCTGCTCAACCTCCGCCCTTATTTTCGCCAGTTCCGATTCTTTCTCATCAGCCTTTGCCTGCATCTGCTCACTCTTCGCCGCCGTATCATCGCGCATCTTTGTGGCCTGTTCTGACTGCTCTCGAAGCTCTTCAATCTGTGTACTAAAATCGGCCCGCAGATTTTCTTGCCGCTGTTCAAACTCACTCTCTGCAACTGTTCTGGCCAGCTCTTCGACCCGCTGGAGTTCCCGCTGGGCGGTCGTGCTCATCTCCTCGCGAACCTGCTCAATCCGCATTTGTGTTTGCTGTTGAAGCTCGGCTATTCTTTGCTCCGCGGCCTGTCTTTGCCGGTCTATTTCGGCTTCGAGCCGCTCGGCTTTTTGCCGATTTTCACTTTCAATCTGCTCAATTCGCCTGGCCGCGTCTTGCTTTATCTGTGTAATCTGCTGCTGTGCCTGCTCTTTTGCCTGCTCAACATCTTTGGCTGCCTCTTCCTTCAGTTGCTCGATAAACCTTTCCTGTTCGGTCCTCGCCTCTTTCGTTTGCGCAGCCTGGGCCCCGGCCGCTTCCAACTGCTCTGCAAGCTCATTTTTCTCTGTAGTTGTCTGCTGCAGTTTCGCCTGTGCTTCTTCGATTGCCCTGTGATGCTCCTGTTCCTTCAGACGCGCCTCTTTTATCTGTTCGGTCTGCTGACCGAGTTCGTCCCTCATCAGTACAATCTGCTCCTGCAGCGTCTGCATCTTCTCCCGTACAAACTCATTAGTCTGCACCTGCTGTTCCAACTTTGCCTGCGTCTGTTCCCTGGCAACCTCCGCCGCTCGAAGCTGCTGCCCGAGCTGGTTAATCTGCTCCATCTGGGTCTGGTTCTGCACAGCCATATCCCGCCTTGCCGCCTGCTCCGATTCTAATCTCGCCTGGGCCCTTATCCTCGCCTCGTTATATTCCTGCAGTTTGTCCTGGGTCTGCGCAGCCGCCTGCCTGGCCGCCTCGATCTCCGCCCCAAGCCTCTCTTTCGTCAGATTGCCCTGTTCCTGCATCTGTTCTAATTGTTGCTGCACCGCCGCCGCTTGTTCTTCGTATTTATAATTTGCCTGCGCCAACTGTGAAATCTCACCTCTCAGCGAGCTGGCCTGCTGCTTATAATTATTCAGGGTCTGCACGGCCTGCTCGAGCTGCATTGCCAGTTCGTCCGTTTTTTCCCTCGCCTGCTGATTTTGCTGACTTTGTGCCTCAAGCTCGGCCCTGATATGTTCTATCTGCTCGGCCTTTTCCCGACCCATGCGCTGCGCCGCTTCTTTATCCTGCTGCGCCCGCTCAGCGGCCTCTTTCGCCGCCCTGATTTTGTCACTCTGGTCTTTGAATCTTTTCTGTAGAATTTCTCTCGCTCGTTCGCGTGCGTTTATTCTCTTTTGGGCCGCCAGCTTCAATTGTGCCTTCGTATCCGCTTTAATCCTTTGCACCTGCGCTACAGCCTCCACCGCTTGCTGCTGTGCCGTTTCCGCCGCCTGCTTCTGACTTTTAAGCTCCGCCGTCAGGTGTTCTGCGGACTGCTCCATTTGCTGCCGCTGCTGCTCGGTGCTTGTGAGCTGCTCCTGAAGTTCTCTTAGGCGGCTGTCGTATAAGTTAATTTGTTCGTCGCGCTGCGTGTGTGCCGCGGCAACCGCCTCGGCGCTGGTTCGCTCTTTTTCTTCTATCGCTGCGTTGAGTGCCTCTATCGTCTGCCCATAGCTGCGGGCCTTCTCATCGAATTGGGCTTCCGCCGAGGCAAGATGCTCTTGTGCTTCGGCCTTTAGCTGCTCGAATCGTTTTTCCTGCTCAGCCTCAATCCGGGCTATCCTCGAATCAGCCGCAGCCTTTATCTGCTCAACCTGCGTCTGTCTTTCTGCTTCGAGCTGTTCTAACCTCCGCTGGTTCTGGATATGTGTTTGCTGAATCGTCTCTTGCAATTGTCTTGCCTGCTCGTCATTTTCGGCCCTGAGCGTTTCTATCTGCTGTGCCGCGTCCCGGCGGGCACTTTCAATTGCTTGTTGTGCTTCGCGGTCGGCCCTTGCGGCCTCTTCGTCCGCCCTGAGCTGTATAGCTTCTATCGTCTGCTGCGATTCCGCTCTTAGCCGTTTGACCGTCTGCTCCGCCTCGGCCTTTGCCTGTGAAAGTGCCTGTTCGAAATCCTCCGCTTTTCTGACCGTTGCTCTTGTCGTTTCAATCTGTTCCTGGAGTTTCTGCTCGGCCGCCGCACGGGCCTGAACTTCGGCGTCGAATTGCTCTTCAATCGCCTTTTTACCCCCTTGTGCCGTTGCTAATTCCTCAACCGCTCTTTGCCTTTCGGCCTGTTGCTCCTTTAACCTGCTCCACAAATCCTCGTGCGATTCGACTAATTTTTCAATCCGTTGCTGCGCCTCCGTCAAGGCCTTTCTCTCAGCTTCAAGCTCTTGTTGTTGCTGTTGTGCAGTCCGGCGAAGTTCCGTTGCCTCTTGCTGTACCTCGCCGATTGCCTTTTGTTTTTCGCCGTGTATCTGTTCAATCTGCTGCTCGAACGACTTGGCCGCTTCGTCCGCCTCTTTCCTAAGTTCGGCGATCACAGCCTCAAGTTCCTGCTGTCTGTCCCGGGCCTGCGTGCGTAGTTGTTCGATTTCCCTCTCGCTCTGCTGTTGCAATTGTTTCTGCTGTTCGGCAAGCTGCTGTTCCATCCGGCTTTGAACTTGTGCAGTTGCCTGCTCCGCCTGGCTCTGTGTGTCGGCGATTGCCTGCTCGCTCTGGTCTTTCACCGCTGCAATTTGCTTTTTCGCTTGTGCCTTTATCGCAGCCATTTGCTGCTTCAGCTCACCGGCAAGTTCCGCTTTTTCCGCCTGCACGCTGGTGACACGTTCATCGGCCTCGGCCCGTATCCGCTCCATTTGCTGTTGAGCCTCTGATAACCGGGCTTCCGATTTTTCGCTCAGTTCGTGAAGTTGCTGTTCGTACAGCTCGGTTTTTTCCTGTGCCTTGACCTTTGCCTGTATCTCGGCCTGGAGTTTTTCTTCCGTGGTCTCTCTGGCCTCGGCCTGGGCCCTGGCCTTGTGTTCCGCCTGATTTTTGGCAGACTCATACGCCTTGAGTCTGGTATCATATTCGTTTCGAACCCGCGCTATCGTCTCGTCACCGTCCGCCTTGAACTTCGTTACCGTCTCGACCGCGTCCCTCTTGACTTTGCTGATTACATGCGCCGCCTCTGCTCTTATTTTTTCCTTTTGCTTTGCTATGGCCTCTGCCGTCTGGGCCCTGAGCCTCGCAAGCTCATCTGCATGTTCCACCGCCCTTTGATGAGCCTGGGCCTCTATCCCCTCGGCCCGCTGGGCCAATTCCTGCGCATGTTCCTGGGCTTGTTGTCTTCCAATGCTCTCCTGTTCGGCTATTTCCTGGGCCTGCCTTCGGGCTGTCAGCTCTTCTTCAAGCCTTTCTACAAGCTCATCCCGTGACCGCTGGGCCGCACCCAGCCGGTTCTGGAGCTTCTGTATCTCCTCTGCAAGCCGCGTTTTCTCGCCTTCTAATTGTGCGCTCACCGCATTTATCGCCTGCTCATAAGCCCGTCTTTCATCCGTCGCCTGCTTTTGAATCTCATTTATCCGCTGGGCCGACCCAGCCGCAATCCTTGCCTGCTCTTCTTTGGCCCAGCCCTGTATATCCACCACCTCCTGCTCGTGCTCACCCTGTAGTCCGGCAATTTCCCGGGCATATTCCTCCTGCCGTTCCTTTGCTTCGGCCTGGTGCTGCGAAGTCAGTTCGGCGTGTTCGGCCTTTAATTGGGCAACCTGCTCAGCCGCCTGCTGTTTCGTTCTGGTAACTTCAGCAGCAGCCTCTTTCCTGGCCGCGGCTATTTGCTCCTCGCTCTGCCTTTGGGTATCGGCCGCCAATTGCTCCGCCTTGGCCTTTGCTTTGCTTAGCTGGTCCGCTGCACTGCTGCTGATATGACTGATTTGTTCTTCGTAATCTGTTTTTAGCTTGCCCACTTGCTCGTCGTGCTCACTGTTAAGCTGCTCAATCCTTGCCTCATAGGCACTGTTGAGCTGCGTCCTCTCCTCGAGTCGCCCCCTTCTTTCTTCTGCAAGCTGTCCATTGAGCTGACTGACCCTTTGTTCGTATTCACTTTTGAGGTTTTCGGTCTGTTCGACCCTCTCTTTATCGAGTTGTTCAAGTTCGCCGTGGTGTTTCTGCTCAAGCTCTGTCACCTGTTGCTGGTGAGCCTTCTGCCGCTGTTTTGCCTGTTCGCTGAGTTTGCCAACCCTTTGCTCATATTCGGCGCGAAGAATCCTGAGCTGCTCTTCATTCTGCTGTTCTAATTCGCAAATTCTGCTCTCATAGCCGCTCGTCAGACTCTCAACCGTCTCTGCATGTTCCTTCTGCGCCTGCTCGGCCAGTGCCTTGGCGGTTTCTGTCTGCTGCTGATGTTGTGCTTTTAACGCCGCGGCCTCCTGGCTCTGCTGTTCTTTGAGTTTCTCAATCTGTCCTTCGTACTGGCTGCGGGTCTTAACCAGTTCCTGCTCGTATTGTTCTTTTTTCCTGGTCGCCGACGCATTAAGCTGCTCGAATCTTTCCCGATAGTTCGAGTTCAGCGATTCGACCTGCTCTTTAGCGTCGGCCTTTATCTTCTCCATCTGCTGTCCGTACTCTGTCTGGATTTTTTCAATCCTCTGCTGGTAAAGTTTCTCCCTCTGGGCCGCCTTGTTCTCGATATAGCTTACCTTCTGGTCCGCCTTGGCCCTTGTCTGCTCGATTTGTCCCTGCATCTCCTGCTTCAAAGCCGCAACTTCTTCGGTATGTTCTTTTCTTGCCGCCTCGGCCTGCTCCTTCGCATCCTTCAGCTTCGCTGCGGTTTCAGCTTCGACGGCTTCTATCCTCTGACTACTTTGTTTTTTCAGTTGTTCGACCTGGGCACCTTGCTCTGCCTGTAACTGTGCAATCTGCCGGGCTGCCTGTTCCGCCTGTTCCTGAGCCTTCCTGATAAGCTCCTGTTTTTCTGCCGAGAGGCCCCGGACCTGCTGCTGTGCCTCTGACTTCGCCTGCTCCTGGCTTGCCGCCTGCTGCTGCGCCTTGCGCTTCGCTTCAATCTCAACACCAAGTCCGTCGCGAAGCTCCTCTATCCGGCTCTGGTAGGCGCTTGCCGCCTCAGCGGACTCGGTCTTTATTTGTTCGATTGTCTCATTTAGCGTCGCTTCGTTCTGAGATGCTTCGCGCCGGAGCTGGTCTATCCTTTGGGACCAATGTTTTTCTATCGCTGCTGTCCGCTCGGCCGTCTGGGCCTTTAGTTTACTGACGGCGTCGTTGTATTCCGCCGCCCTCTGCCGTGATTGCTGCTCGAGTTCTTCGATATTTTGTTGAGCTTCTTGGCGAATAGCCGCCACTTCTTTCTCGTGTTTGGCCCGCAGCTTCTCTATTTCATTCTGGTATAACTGCTCCTGGGCCTTCAGTTGTCCCTCTAATTGTCCGGTCCTCTTCTGTGCATCTTCTTTTATCTCGCTCAGCTCTTGCTCATGCTCACTCTTAAGTTGGGCTGTCTGTTTTTCATAGCCCTGTTTTGCATCTTCGGCCTGCTTTTCTAATCGCGTCACCTCTTCGGTTCGCTGCTGTTCTAACTGCTCGACCTCTTCGATACGCTGCTGTTCCAATCTCGAGGTTTCTTCTTCGAGTTTTTGCTCTAATTGTCCAATCCGCTGGTCCGCTTCGCGCTGCGCCTGTTCTGACTCATCTCTCGCCGCCTTCTTCGCCGCCGCAAGCTCACTCGCAGCTTGTTGCTCCAAACCTTCTATCTGCTCTTTGTGCTCTGTGGTCAGCTTCGCCTGCGTTGCCTGGGCCTGGGCGGTGAACTTACTCAACTGCTGCTCATGCTGTTTCTGGGTCGCTTCGAGTTTTTTGCCGTGCGTCTTTCTTTCCTGCTCAATCAGCTTCTCGAGCTCAGTTATTCTCTGCTCGCTTTGCTGCTCTATCGCGGTTATCCGCGCATCCGCCTGGTCCTCGGCCTGCCCGATTCTTTTTTCCGACTCCGCCTGAATCTCGGCAATCCTCAATTCACTGTCGGCCTTTACTTTTTCAAGCTGTCTTTCGTGCTCAGCCGCCGCATCCTTCGCATCAATCTGCAGTTGACTTATCCTCTCGTCTCGCTGCTCGATTTGTCGCTGCGTCTCCTGCGTTTGCTCAATTTGCTCTGCAAGGGCTGCCTGTAACGTCTCTTTCGCAGCCCGCTCCGCCTCGGCCTGCTCCTTGGCCCGGCTTTGAAGTTCCTGCGCCTCTTTTTTCTCCCGCTCAGCCTGCTCTTGTTTCTGACGATACTGCTCTGTCTGTTTCCGGGCTTTACTTTCAGCCGCCGCAATCTGCTTATCCGCCCGCTGCTTCGCAGCCTGATGCGCCTCTTCAATCCTCGCCGACGCCTCTTTCTGGACCTTCAGCAGTTGTTCGTTATTCGCCCGGACCTTTTCCTCCGCCTCAATTACAACCCCCTCAGCCTTTTCCTCCGCAAGCCGCTTGTCCTTTTGGGCTTTTGCGTGTGCACTTTGCTGGGCCGCTAACTGCTGCTGTGTCATGCGAAGCTGCGTCTCTAATTCACCAATCCGCTGCTCCGCTGCGGTTCTTGCCTGGGCCTGCTCCGCAGCTCGCCGCTCAGCCTGGGCCTTGCCAATCCGTTCAAGCTCCATTTGCGCCTTGCGATGTGCTTGCTGCTGCGCCCTTTCTTCGGCCTCTATACGGGCTTGCGCTCTTCGCTCTTCTCTCACCTTGGCGCGGGCCTCTGCCTTTTCTTTCCTCTGGCGCTCTTTCGCCTTTTTATAATTGATGCAGGGCACGTCCGGATGGAAAGGCCAGTGTTTTTCCCCGCAGATAGGACAGGTAGGCACAAACTTATCGACTTTCTTTTTTGACGAATCGGCTGCGCCGTCTGTTGTGGCCTTTTCATTACTCCGCAAAGCCGTAAGACGTGAAACAAGCGACTTGCGTTCGCTCTTCGACTCAGCTTCCTTGGCCTTTTCCTCGGTGCTCATAGCGCAGTCACAAGAAACACAATTCCCTGGGGTTCCCCTTCCCTGGGGTGGTTAAAAGCAGCGGCAGCCATCAACCTGCTCCGTAAATTGCCCAATATACCAGCCTCCCGCCGTTTTTCAAGTATAATAACCTCCAAGTAACACCCGCTTGTCTATTAACGTATTGTTTTTTTTGGGGGCCTGCCTCGGGGGCGGTAGTTGCCCTGGACCTGTAGAGGGGGATTTTTTGTTTCCCGAACCACCCCCAGTTCTCTCCGTAGTTTTCTATAGTGGCAACTATATGTTTAGGAACAACTTAAAAATTCGAATATTGCGGATTTTCGCAGTGACAGCCGCGTTTTTCGTAATTGGCTGCCCGAAAACGAAGGAACAAGCCGTTATGAATAATCCCCGGACACCCTCGACAAACGAAGAATCTGAATCTGAGCGGTCTTTTGAAAAGGCCGCGTTCGCCGCAGGCTGTTTCTGGCACGTCGAGCACGCATTCAGCAATGTCCCCGGCGTTATTTCGACTACTGTCGGCTATACCGGCGGAACTGCTGAAAACCCCACTTACAAGATGGTCTGTTCCGACACGACAGGCCACGCCGAGGCCGTCGAAGTCACATTCGACCCGAACCAAATTTCATATTCTCAGCTTCTGGATGTCTTCTGGAAGATGCACGACCCGACTCAGCTCAACCGTCAGGGCCCTGATGTCGGCACTCAGTACCGCTCTGCAATTTTTTACTACAGCCCCGAACAACGGCAGGCCGCCCTCGATTCGAAGGAAAATCTCGAGGCATCCGGCAAATTTTCAAAACCGATTGCAACTGAAATTCTTCCGGCGGGAAATTTCTACCGCGCGGAGAAATATCACCAGCAATATTTCAAAAAACACGGCTTCGTCTGCATCCCCTGAGCGCTGTACGCTGATTATCACTTCGGCACGACCGTCATCGTCATTCGCCGGTTCATCAGTGCCCCCGGCCGCTCAACCTTAGCGACGTCTTCCATCATCGACGAAATCGACTGCAGCATCTCGTAGCCTCGCTCCTGGTGCAGCATCTGTCTGCCCCTGAAGAACAGTGTAAACTGGACTTTATGTCCCTTCTCGATGAACTGGCGGGCGTGATTGACCTTGATTTGCAGGTCGTGCAAATCCGTCTCAGGCCGAAGCCGAATCTCCTTCAGCGTCGTCGAGTGTACCTGGTGCTTCTTATGTGACTCCCGAATCTTGCGTTTCTGCTGATAAAGAAACTTGCCGTAATCCATTATCCGGCAAACAGGCGGCTCGCTCGTCGGCGCCACCTCAACCAAATCCAGCCCCGCCTCGCGAGCTATGCTCATCGCCTCGTATTTTTCGACAATCCCCACTTGATTGTTTTCATGGTCGATTAATCTGACCTTCTGCGCGCGAATCCTCTCGTTGATTCGCAAACCCTTTTTATCCTGTGCCAAGCACCTTCCCTTTCAAAAAAACTCTAACAAAAAGTAATTAAGCCACAGAGCACACAGAGAAATATTTATTAACTGTGTTAATCCGTGTCAAAATTTAGCACTATATCTTTATCGGCTATTTTTTCTTTCGCGATTTTCACAAACTCATCGGTTCGGACCGTCTTACTGTCCTTTTCGCCCCGAATACGAACATTCACACTGCCTTGTTCGGCCTCTTTAGGCCCGACAACCAGCATATACGGGACCTTCTCGGAGTGTGCCTTAGCTATTTTCGCCCCGATTTTTTCGCCCGATAAATCGGCTTCGCACCGAAGCCCTGCTTCAGCCAGTTTCGCCTTCACCTGCTCGGCATACTCGCTGGTCTTTTCACTGATAGACATCACTCTTACCTGCTCCGGCGCCAGCCACATCGGCATCGCTCCGCCGTAGTGCTCGATTAGTATTCCTAAAAATCTCTCGAACGAACCGAGCACCGCCCGGTGTATCATTACCGGCGTCTTTTCCGTATTGTCTTTGTCCGTATAGACCAGTCCGAACCGCTGCGGCATCGAAAAATCAAGCTGTATCGTTCCTAACTGCCACGACCTCTTCAGGCAGTCCTGAATATGAAAATCAATCTTCGGCCCATAGAACGCACCGTCACCAGGATTGACCTTGTAATCGATTTCCTTATGTTTCAGGGCATTTTCCAGTGCCGTCGTCGCCGTCTCCCATATCTCGTCCGAGCCGATATGCTTGGCCGGCTTCGTCGAAAGCTCAACGTGAAACTCATCGAACCCGAACGCCTTGTATATCTCGAACGTCAATTCGATAACTCCGATTATCTCCTGCTCGATTTGTTCCGGCGTACAGAATATATGTGCGTCATCCTGCGTAAACTGCCGCACCCGGAACAGCCCGTGCATCACGCCGCTCGCCTCATGCCGGTGCACTAATCCAAGCTCCGCCACCCTCAGCGGAAACTCACGATACGAATGCCTGCGACTGTTATATACAAGGCATCCGCCGGGACAGTTCATCGGTTTTATCGCGTACCCCGTCCCGTCAATCTCGGAAAAGTACATATTCTCTTTATAGTTGTCCCAGTGCCCGCTTTTATGCCACAGCCGCTCGTTGAGAATAATCGGCGTCTTAACCTCGCTGTACCCGTACCGCTGATGCACACTTTTCCAGTAGTCCACCACCTCATTCCATATAATCATCCCCCGTGCGTGCATAAACGCAAAGCCGGGCCCATCCTCATGAAAGCTGAACAAGTCGAGCTGCTTGCCTAATACCCGGTGGTCGCGTTTCTTGGCCTCTTCCAGCCGATGTAGGTACTCGTCCAGTTCCTTCTGCGTCGCCCAGCACGTCCCGTACACCCTTTGCAGCATCTTCTGAGTCGGGTCACCGTGCCAGTATGCTCCCGCGACGCTCATTACCTTGAACGCGCCGCACCTGCCCGTGCCGGGTATATGCGGCCCGCGGCACAAATCCTCGAATCCGTCGCCGTGCGAATAGAAACTGATTATTTCACTGTCCGTCCGATTGATATTGTCGCTTTTATATTTATCGTTCGCTAATTTCTGCAGCGCTTCGGCCCTCGACATCTCTTTGCGAACGAAGGCCTGGTCGGCTTTGACAATCTCGCTCATTCTTTTTTCTATTCGCTCGAAATCGTCAGGCCGAATCGGCTCGTCAAGGTCGATATCGTAATAAAACCCGTCCTCGACGGTCGGGCCATACACTAATTTCGCACTCGGCCATATATCGCATATCGCCTCAGCCATAATATGCGCGCAGCTATGCCGCATCACGTCGAGCCCTTCCGGGTCCCTGGTCGTAATTATTTGAACCTGGGCATCGGAGTTTATAGGTGTGGATAAATCTGCTAATTGCCCGTTGATTTTTGCCGCGACCGCCGCTTGTGCCAGTTTCGGCCCTATTTTTTGAGCTAATTGTTTGGCGCTTGTGCCCCCGGCGACCTCCACCAAGGCCCCGTCGGGCAATTTGACTTTAGCCATACATCCTTTCCGGCAAAAGACTTAATGTATCTGAGCCACAGAGGACACAGAGTTCGCAGAGAAATCAATAATTAATAATAAATCCCGATTCCGCTTATGTCAAACAAGTTTCTCGATTCTCGATGCTTGATACTCGCCCCGCCTTCGCTGTGGCTATGGCGGATAAATCGGTGGACAGGACCTCGCAAGGCGGGAGGCAAATAAAATTAAAAAAAACCGGATGTTTATTTATTGAATCGGATTAGCCGATATGGTCTAATATCGTTCCTGGGTTTTATTCTTGCACCTCTCAAGGGTACCTCCCAAATGAAATAAAATCAGAGGTATTAAATTATGCGGCCTTATAGTATTGGCCCAAGGAGTAGTTTCAGTGAGTACAGGTAAAGTAAAATGGTTTAACGCGAACAAGGGTTTTGGTTTTATCGCTCCCGATGACGGCGGCGAGGACCTGTTTGTCCACCACTCAGAGATTAAGACGAGCGGCTATGCGTCGCTCGACGAAGGTCAGTCGGTCGAGTACGAGGTTGGGCAAGGCAAAAAGGGGCCGTGCGCGACAAATGTAGTGCCCGGCTAAGGTAAGAGATTCCTTACGACCTATTGGCCCCGGCCCGAAC
>CAYSTP010000040.1:4028-14845 GCA_964434085.1 uncultured Pirellulales bacterium | reverse complement strand
AAGGTTTTCTGACTTGCGACATACCTCGAGGCCCCTTCCCGCCTTGCTAACCGGCTGCGGCAAAGCTGCCATAGCGGTTAGTATCGACAGTGGGACGATACCTCTCGGATTTCCGGCTGATGCCGGAGCGTCGCTTACAGCGGCGCGACCGTCTCGGATTTTCACCGAGTTCCCTTAGACCTGCGGTCAGGTTCTTAAAATTTCAAGGAACAACAGCAAACTATCACAGCGGATTCAAAGCTACAAGCGAAAAAAGTATTATTTTTGAATTTTTTGTTGGCTCGATTCTGCTGCGCATCTCACATCATGTTAACGGCCCAGGTACAGAATGATTCCGACAAGAGCGAGGATGACTGCGGCGCAGATGCTCAGCGAGGTAACGAGCAGCCAGAACATTCGTTTCTTGTCGCGTGATATGATGAACTTAAGATACCTGTCACTCGCTGCGAAGGTTTTGCTCATCTGCATGATTGAGTCGGTCTGGCTGGCCGTGCTCTGGTCGAGCTTGTCGAGGCTCTGGCGAAATTTTGCGAAGCCCTGGGTCATCTGCGCGTCGCAGTCCGCCGCTGCTGCGAGCTGATGGTCGATGCTCTGCAGGGCGTCGGTCTGCTTTGCCGTTTCGGTCGGAATGATTTCAACGGCCTCGATGAACTTCTGGTTCTTCATCGCCGATGTCTTTAGCTCAGCTATCATCTGCTCGGTAAGCTGCTGCTGACTTTTAATACTGGGTGCGAAGCTCTCGAACATCTGAGGCAGCTTGTCGAGGCGCTCCATAAGCTGCTGCTGATGCTCAACCTGCTGCGACAGGTGGTCGTTAATATTTTCAAGTTTGCCGATGAGGCGGTTGAACCCGTCCTGCAGCTTTTCAAGCTGCTCATTTCTGTCCGATTCAGGGCCGGCTTTGACCATTGCGGCAGGGCTGTGGACAGGGCGGGATTTTGTGGTGGAGCGTTTTTCTTCGGAATGGTCGGCTGTTTCAGAGAGCAGGCCGCTGTCGTTCACTTCAGGGCTGAATCCTTCGGATTTTGTGAATTTGACAAGCTTGACACGTTTTCCAGTCTTGGCAAAAAAGTCCTTTACCCGCGTTGTGAAACTTCCCTTTGTAGTGTCCATATTCAGGCCCTCTTAGCTTTTCAGGGGCCCCATTTTGCACTCTGGTGCAAAATGGGAACCTTATCATCCTCTTGTAACAGCATTAGACCTTTTAGCGGTTCAAAATTCAAGGGAATTCTGATAGTATAATAAAAGAGGAAATTCTTTGACGCAAATTGATATTTTGATATTCTTTTTGTTGAACATGGCTTAAGGCAGATTAGAATCACTTGAAACAAACCGAAAAAAAGACCGCGTTTTTTTTCGTTGATGAGTCGGGCGACCCTAATTTCTATGGCAAAGGTGGCGAGATAATTGTGGGCAAACCTGGGTGCTCTCGGGTCTTGTTGGTAGGGTTCATTTATGTCGAGGATCCCGACCCTATCAGAGAATGTCTTGAAGAACTCAGAGCCCGGATACGTGAGGACACATATCTGAAAGATATACCGTCGGTGGCAAAGACGACAGGCTATTTTCACGCCAAAGATGATTGTCCTGAGGTTAGGATGATGGTTTACAAGACGTTGGCGAATCAGGATTTTGCGGCACAGGTTATAGTGGCGAGAAAGATAGAACAAATGTTTCGGTCGAAGTACCAAGGCAGTAAGGATAAGTTCTACGAAGACCTTGTGAGCAGGTTATTTGAGAATCACCTGCATAAATCCGAAAGGAATATCATAATATTCTCCCGGCGTGGCAGCAAGACCCGCCAGCATGCCATGCGGACCGCGATTGAAAGAGGGGCGGCAAGGTTCAGAGCCAAATGGGGGGCTGATATACGGACAGGCTTGAGCATACAGACACTGAGGTCAGGTCAGGACAATGTTTTGCAGGCCGTTGACTACATAAACTGGGCAGTTCAGCGCGCGTTTGAAAGGTACGAAATGCGATATTTTGACTATTTACGCGATAAATACGAGTTGGTGTGGGATGTTTTTGACCGGGCTAATTACAAGGGAGGCAAAAACTTCTACAACCGTTCCAGTAATCCATTTGAAATTAAAAAGGCTTCACCCCTTGGCTAATCCCGACAAGTCGGGACACGGCATGAAGCCGACATTCACCAAGGCGGCGAGCCTGATAATAGTATATCGGTTATTGTCGGTTGTAGTCAAGTCAATTTTGGGACATTTTTTAACTGTGGAATAATGCGATTAGTTGCGTATTCAAAAGAAATTGCAGTTTGCTGTGGATTGCTGGTTGACGGCGGCGTGGTTGATATTGACGCCAACTGGCAGGAGGCCGATGCGCCGACAAGTATTTTGGAGATATTGCAGCGCGGCGGTGAATGTTTGGAACAGATTAATAAATTGGCGAACAAAACCTCTGAACTGATACCGCTGGATTCGGTGAAGCTTTTAGCTCCGATACCCCGGCCGGGAAAGGTTCTTGCATTAGCGGGTAATTACGCAAAGCATATTGAAGAAGCGGGCCTTGCATTGGGGCTGAGTGATTCGCCGCGCAATACGACGGTACCGCGGCCTTTCCTTATGCCTTCGACGGCGGTCACAGGGCCGGACGAAGTAATACCCTGGCCGGTTTACAGCGACAAAATAGATTATGAGCTTGAGCTGGTTGTAGTAATTGGGAAAAAAGCGAAATGCGTCAGTATTGAAAATGCGATTGACTATGTAGCAGGTTATACGATAGCCAATGATGTTTCAGCCCGTTCGGTGACATTTGCAAAGAACAGAGCGAGAAGGCCTTGGGATGAATTTTACGATTGGCTAAACGGTAAGTGGGCCGATGGTTTTTGTCCGATGGGCCCGTATCTGGTGACAAAGGATGAAATTGACGACGTGCAGAGTTTGGATATGCGCCTGACTGTCAACGGCAAGGTCCGTCAGCAGGCCAATACAGCCCAGATGATATACAAGGTTGCTGATGTCGTTTCGTTTTTGAGCTATCTTATGACCTTAGAGCCGGGTGATGTGGTATGCACCGGCACGCCGTCTGGTGTTGCTATGGCTACGGGACAATTCCTCCGGCCGGGCGATGTTATCGAGTGCACGATAGAATCACTCGGCACGCTAACCAATACCGTCAGCGACAGGCCTGCCGGATTCTATGAACCATTAGCTTGATTGAGGTGCTGAAACTGTTGGGTTTTATCCGGTGTTTCCTGTTGCGGTAGTTCGTCTGGCTTGGGGTTGTTTTCTTCAGGCGTGTTTTCAATTCCCATTTTGGTTTCGATTCCGGCGATTCGCTGTGAAAGGTTGTCGAGGTCATCCTGAATTTTGTCCAGCTTAGTAACTATGGTGTTCATCTGGTTCTGCATAGCCAGCCAGTTGCGGCCGTTGTCGTCGAGCATCCGGTTAATCATCTGCTGATAGGCGTCGATAGCACGGGCGGTATCGCTTCGGTATTCCGGCAGGGCGTGGACCTCATAGGTCTTTTCAACGCCGTGACTGGCGGCCAGCCAGAAGAACACCGCGCACACAAGGACTATTGCAGTGAGGGATACGAAAGTTCGTCGGGTCTTCATTTTATGTTCTCCGTAATGGTTCGTTTTCCGATGCATTTGTTTCTATAAAAGTTCTATCGGCATAAAGTTGATTGTTTGTTGGTAAGAATTGAAAAAAGGGCCGGATTATGCTAAAAAGCGTTGGTTTATTCGGTCTTTCAGGGACGATTATATGTCGGTTCGGTTTATATTAGGCAGGAGCGGGACGGGAAAGACGACCTGGTGCGTCGGGCAGATAGTCCAGGCCCTGCTCGATGAGACAGACAGCCGCCCTTTGATGTTTCTTGTTCCTGAGCAGGCGACGTACCAGGCCGAGCGGGCCATCCTGGCTGACCACAGAATCGGGGGGTATGACAGACTCAACGTCCTGAGCTTTGAGCGGTTAGGGTATTTGCTGCTGGGCAGAAGCACAGCCAAAAGGAGTCTGTCGCAGATTGGCCGGCAGATGATAGTCCAGCGGCTGTTGTGTGTGCACGCCGATTCGCTGAAGATATTCGGCGCCGCCGCAGGCAGGGTCGGCGCAGGCCGGGCAATTGCACAGACAATTACCGAGTTGCATCAGTACGGCAGAAGTGCCGAGGATATTGACGAGCTTATCGAGACGCTGCAGAAATACGACGCCGACAGTCTGACCGCGATGAAGTTCGCGGATATTGGTCTGATTTTCAAAGAGTATCTCAAATTCATCGAGGGTAAATTCATCGACCCGGACGTGCAGCTTAATCTATCGCGTCAGGCGGTCGGTGGTTCGGGGATAGTCAAAGGGGCGAAATTGTGGGTTGACGGATTCGCAGGGTTTACCGCGGCTGAGCTTTCGATTCTGGCTGAGGTTTTGCGCAGCGTTTCACAGGCGGATATAGCGTTGTGCGTTGACCCGGAATCGCTCGATTTCAGTGGCGATGCGGCGATGCTCGATGCGACGAGCCTTTTCGGGCCTACGGAAAGGACATATTGCGAACTTCTGGAGATAATAAAAAGGTGCAAATTGAAAATCGACAAACCTGTCGTGCTCGGCGACGCGAAACGGTTCAGCAACTGCAGGGCGCTGGCGCATCTCGAGCAGCGGTTTTCAGAGTTTGAACCGAAACAGGCAAAGGCCGACGGCGGCATCAGGCTCGCAGCCGCCCCTAACAGTCGAAGCGAGGTGCAGTTTGTTGCGCGGCAGATACTTCGGTTGGTCAGACAAAAGAATTACCGCTACCGTGACATTGCCGTTATCGCCCCGGATATAGATTATTACGAGCATTACCTGCGTGCATATCTGGAAGACTACGGGATACCTTACTTTATTGACAAAAGGAAGCCGCTGAGGCGGCATCCGGTGATTGGCCTGGTGCTCTCTGCTTTGTCGGTGGCGGCGGAGGGATTCAGCCGGGCTGAGATATTCAACTATCTAAAGACCGGCTTGACCCGACTTGGCAGCTATGAGATTGATTTGCTTGAGAATTACTGTATAGCTTTTGGTATAGACAATCGCGACTGGCGGGACGAATCGCCGTGGGATTTCGCAGGTGATGTCGACAAAAAGTTCGACAACGCGCGGATAGATACCCTGCGGATGAAGGTGGCAGAGCCTTTGAAAGAGCTTCGCATCGGGCTTTGGGGTGACGATGGACAAAAGAAAATCACAGCGGCACAGTTTACCAAAGCTGTTTTTGATTTCCTCGAAAGGCTGGGCGTTCGCAGGCGATTGAATGAATGGGTTGAACAAGCCCTCAATGAAAACGATTCGGAGCAGGCCAATTATCATCAGCAGTTCTGTGAGAGATTCGCGGATACGTTCGATGAGATGGCTGAGGCATTCACCGGCCTTGAATTCAATTGCAGCGAATGGTCGGAGGTTCTTGAAGCTGCACTAAGCCGGATGAGTCTGGCGTTTATTCCGCCCCGGCTGGACCAGGTCCTGGTCGGCTCGATTGAACGCAGCCGACATCCGGACTTAAAGGCTGCATTTTTAATCGGATGTACGCAAAAGCAGTTCCCGTCCCCTGTCAGCTATGACTGTGTGCTTACCGACTCGGACAGGCTGACGGCCGGCGGTGCGGATTTTGCGCTTGGCCCTTCACTCCGCGATGAGCTGGCGCAGAGGGAGTATCTGGCATATATCGCGTTTACCCGGCCGGCGGAATATCTTTGCGTAAGCTATCCGCTGGTCGATGAAAAGGGCAGCGCCGCCGTCTGCTCACGTTACGTGGGGCACCTGGAATCGCTGTTCAGCGATTTGCAAATCGAAAGAGTCGGTTCGCAGCCTGTTGATATAAGCTCAGTTAACACAAGCTCCGAACTTGCACAGGTCATTTGCAGCGGCGCCGGCGCTGATGCAGATGACGATGAGCAGGCGCAGAGATTGCGGCTCTTAGTGAACGAGATGCGCGGTGATGATGGATTAAACGATGTGGCTGAATCTGTTGGGTATGCGCTTGTGTATGATAATCGGGCACTTCTGACCAGGGATATAGCCCGTACAATTTCCGGTAAGACGATAAGGTGTTCGGCGACGAGGCTCGGCGCCTTCGCGTCCTGTCCGTACCAGCATTTCGCAAAGTATGTGCTCGGCCTGGAGGAGCGAAAGGAATTCAAATTCGAACCTTTGGATAAAGGATTGTTCTACCATAAGGTGCTCGATTTATTGGTAAAGGGGCTCAATGAACGGAATATTGATTTAGCTGAAATAGAAAAGCAGGAACTTTTGAAAATCCTGCGAAGCAGAGTGGATATATTACTGAGGGAGGATAGTTTCACGCGGAATTTCTTCAGGCACAGTAAACACAACGCTTACGTTATCCACTCGGCGATTGAATCGCTTGAAGTCTTTGTCCTGGCGACTGCCCGAATGATGAGGGCGGGTGATTTTCGTGTAAAACTCTCGGAAGTGAGATTCGGCGAGACCGACAGCAGCCTTGGCATGTGCAAACTTACCTGCGGCGACGAACGAGAGGTGGTCTTGAATGGTTTGATAGACCGGCTTGATACGGCGAAGATTGACTCGCAGGAAGTTGGATTAGTGTTTGATTACAAGCTGTCGGGCAGGACCTTCAACTTCTCGAAATTCTGGTACGGCATCGATATGCAGCTTGGGATATACATGCTCGCGGTCAAGGCCGCCGGGATAAAACCGGTCGGTGCGTTTTATGTTCCCATCGAAGCAGGTGCAAAACGAACAGATTTTGGAAAAGTAGAAAGCCAAAGTGGAAAGTTTGAGTATAAAGCCAATGGTATATTTCACGGCGAATATGCCGGGCATATTGATAAAACCGTCCAGAGCGGATGGAGCAGGTTTTACAACTACGGCGTTAGTAAGAAAGATGCCCAGTACGGGTACTATGCCGCAAGCGGGGTTCTGTTTCCGGAGGACTTTGAAAAATTCGTTGAGTTTACTGAGCAGAAGATTTGCGAGCTAACGGCCCGGATGGCTGAGGGGCGGATTGAGGTCAGCCCGTATCGTCTGAATACCGAGACACCGTGCGGCTGGTGCAAGTACCGCTCCGTTTGTCGATTCGACTGGCAGGTAAACGATTATCGAGTGCCGCCTGTCCTGCGAAAGGCCGACGTGCTCGGTCAGGAGGGCCGCGGTAATGGCTGAGAAGAAGATAGAATGGACCCAGCAGCAGCGACAGGCGATTGAAGAACGGCAGCGTGACGTTCTGGTAACGGCGTCAGCGGGTACGGGAAAGACCGCCGTCCTTTCAGGCAGGGCGGTCGATATCGTGGGCGATAAAAATATCTGTCCCGATGTATGGAGTATCCTTGTCCTCACCTTTACGGACGCTGCCGCCGAGCAGATGCGCCAGAGGATTGCCGAGCAGTTGGCCGACGCCTATCGGCGGACGAAGGACGAGCATCTGCGAAGGCAATTGGCCCTGCTGCAGGGCGCCGATATAAGCACAATCCACTCCTTCTGCAAAAGACTGATAACCGAGCATTTCTACGGGCTCCAGCTTGACCCCGCCTTTGGAATTATCGATGCGGACGAGCAGCGGTTATTGAAGGGCCGGGTGCTGGAGCAGACCATAGACTGGGCGTGGGACCAGGGTAATCTTGCTCCGATGCTCGAAGAGCTGCTCGCAGGCAGGGACATTCGGCCGGGCGATGGGTTCCTGGGCACAATCATCGAGATAAGCGATTTTTTGGACGGCGTGGTCTGGCGGGACGGCTGGTATGAAAAGGCCGCGAAGCTCTGTGAAAATATAGGTATTAACGACGATGCCTCTGACAGACAGAAACAGATTATAAAAGCTCAGCTCGATGAGATATTGATGCGGCTCACTCAGGTTGGGCGAATTTATGAAAGGCATAGCGAGGACGGTTCATGGGCGGATAAGTTTGCGGATGACTATGCTGCGCCGGTTAAAGAATTGGCACAGGCATTACGCGAGCAGGAATGGAAGGATTTTGCAGAAGCGGTTAAGGCCTTTGAAAAGCCCCGCGTATATGTCCCTAAAGACGTCAGTGATGATATAAAGGAAGTAATCAGGGCGGAGATTAAAGAGGCCTTTGCAATTCTGGATGAAGTAAAGCAGTTAGCTGTCCTGAATCCGGACTATCTTGCGAAGGTCGGCTCGGCCGCTAATCGGCAGACGATTGCTTTAATTGAGCTGGTCAAAAAATTCGAGCAGTTATACGCCCAGGCCAAGCATGCTCTCAATCGGCTGGACTTTGCGGATTTGGAAAGATATGCACTTCGGCTGCTGGCCGAGCAGGACAGCCTTTCGGACAGACCCCGGCCGTCGGCCGTGGCGCTTAATTTGAGAGAAAAATACAGGTACGTGTTCGTTGACGAATATCAGGACATAAACCCGGTTCAAAAAGCCATCCTCGACTTGCTGGCCGGAGAAGGAAACACGTTTGTCGTCGGCGACGTCAAGCAGAGTATCTATGCGTTCAGGGGCGCAGAGCCGCGAATATTTATTAAAGATTTGAAGACCGCATCAGCCGAGCCGCAAAGAAAAGCCGAATCGAGACGCGTTGATTTGAACTGGAACTTCCGCTCGGCCAAGGATTTGCTTGATTTTGTAAACCTGGTTTTCGCCCGGCTGATGAGCAAGGGCTTTGGCGCAGTTGAATATGACGATGGAGCAATGCTTAGATGCGCCTTTGATGATGGAACTAATCGGCAGGTTGAAGCGACGGATGGGCCGCGTATCGAGCTGCATCTGCTCGATGACAGAATCGAGCAGGAACAGCAGGAAGAACAGAATGGGGAGGAACAGGCTGAACCGGGTGTAATTACAGCAAGACAGAGACAGGCGGCGATGATTGCCCGGCGGATTCGTTGGATGGTCGGGACCGATACGGGACAAGCTGAATTCGAAGTATATGATAAGCAAATTGGTGTTAACCGACCGGTCGAGTACAGGGACATCGTAGTTCTGATGCGCTCGCTGGCCAAAAGAGCCAATACTTATGTTGAAGTCCTGCAGCTTGCCGGCGTTCCGGTGAGCTGTGAGGCTGCGGCGGGATATTTCGAAGCCACGGAAATCAGAGATTGTCTGTGCCTGCTGAAGGTGCTCGATAATCCGCAGAGGGACATTGAGCTTGCTGCGGTTCTGCGCGGACCGATTTTCAGGATGAGTGACACCGCCCTTGCAAAAATAAGACTGTTCAGCAAAGAGGCGGACGGCAGTTTCCACGATTGTGTTGCTGCTTATGCGAAAGATGGACAGGATAAACAATTAAGCGAAAAGCTGCGGCGGGCGTTGGCTGATATTGAAAGATGGCGAGCAGAGACAAGGGCGGGCGGTATCGCCGATTTGCTGTGGCAGATATATCGGCAGAGCAATCTGTTGGCGTTTTACTCGGCCCTGCCCAACGGCAGGGCCAGACGAGCGAATCTGTTGAAGCTGCACGACAGGGCGATACAGTTCGAGAGTTTTGCCGCGAGCAGGGGCTCAGCTTCTCTGGGCCGGTTTGTTGGATTCATCGAGCAGCTTCAGGAGGCGGGGGCCGAGTGGGCCGGCGCCGAGCCGGAGGACGCAGCAGCAAATGCCGTTCGAATTATGAGTGTGCACAAAAGCAAAGGCCTTGAATTTCCCGTGGTCTTTATTGCCGAGCTTGACGGCCGGTTTAACCTTAGCGATTTGCAAAAGGATGTCCTGCTTGGTCTGGATGTGCCGATTGGATTGGCGATTGTGGATAGAGACGCCAACGCGAAACTAAGCACGGCCGTACATCAGGTTCTGGAAAAAGAAAAACTTGATACGAACCTGGCTGAGGAGCTGCGGATACTGTACGTGGCAATGACAAGGGCGCGCGAACGATTAGTGCTGACCGCCTCGACGAAGAGAAAAAAGTGCGAAACGATTCTGCGAAAAGGATTTGAATTCGGCGCCGGTGCAATTGCGCCCTGGCAGTTGGCCGGATGCCGAAGCTCGCTCGATTGGCTGCTGTACGGATTGTCAAATCAGAGGCTGCTGCACGAGACGTTTGAGACGGGTATCGAGGCCGACCAGGATGGGACGTTTGATTTGAAACTTTATGCAGGAGGTGAATTAGCGGCCCTGTCGCAATATATAGTCGGAATCAAGAAGGCCAAACAACCTAAAGGTGCGAAAACCAAAAAGCAGGTCGAATCAGGCCTTCTTGAATCGGTCAAAAATTCGCTTGGCTGGAGATACGAATCGCAGGCGGCGACGCTTTTGCCGGCCAAGCAGTCTGTAACACAGTTGACGCATTATAACGACCAGTTTGTGCAGCTCGATTATTCTCGGTCGCTGGAACGTCGGCCGGGCGTTGTACTTAGCGACGAGTTGAAAAAAGAGCTGGCTGTCGAAGGCCGTGTCGTGGGCACAGCGGCGCATCTTATTATCTCATCGATTGATTTGAGTAAGGAAGTAAATACCGTTGTAGTTCAGGGAGTTGCCGATGAGCTGGTTGGCAAAGGCCTGATAAGTGCCGAGGCGATGGAGTGTATTGATATCGAATCTATCGCTGGATTTTTCGAGAGCGAACTGGGACGGATGGCGCTCGATTCGAAGAACAAAGTCAGGCGCGAATGGCCCTTTACGTTTTCATTGCCGGTTAGCGAATTGGATGAAACATCGGTTGCAGATGATTCGCTCGTCGTACAGGGTATTGTCGATATGCTCATAGAAACAGCCGATGGCCTGGTGATTGTAGATTTCAAAACGGACAGGGTCTCGGCAGGGCAAATCGAGCAGCGGGCTAAGCTATATGAAAGGCAGGTGCAGCTTTACGCCGGGGCCGCCCAGACGATTCTGAAAAAACCGGTTCTTGGCAAATGGCTGTATTTTCTGTCGGCAGG
>CAYSTP010000040.1:0-3928 GCA_964434085.1 uncultured Pirellulales bacterium | reverse complement strand
AGATTGAGAATCTGTACGGTGCCATCCACGCCGTACAGGGGATAGTGAAGGAAGATTTCATCGACCTGAAAAAACTGTCGATTGCGGAGTTGGAGGGTATAGCTGCGTGTTCGTCTTCGGCACTTGGGTCGAGCCGCGACAAGCCGGACGAGGAGTACTGTCGCAGGATATTCGAAGTTTTCAAGAAGCGCAATATCAGATACTTCTTTTACATCGGGGGAAATGATTCGGCGAACGCGGCTCATATAGTAAACCTGATGGCCGCCGAAGTCGGTTATGAGCTTCGAGCGTTTCATATTCCCAAGACAATCGACAACGACCTGTTGGTCACGGACCATTGTCCGGGTTACGGTACCGCGGCGAAGTTCGTTTCTTGTGCCGTCATGGGAGATGACCTTGATAACAGGGCTTTGCCGGGTATTAAGGTCGATGTGATAATGGGCCGCCACGCCGGATTTCTGGCGGCGGCAACGGCGCTGGCACGGCAGAGCGATAATGACGGGCCGCACCTGATTTATTTGCCCGAACGACCGGTGATTGTTGAAAAATTTGTCGCGGATGTGGAAGCTGTTTTCGGAAAACTTGGTCGTTGCATCGTGGCTGTAAGTGAAGGCATCTGTGATACCGACGGTGTACCATGGACCAAAAAGATTCTTGAAGATGATGAAATCGATGCACATGGTAACATCCAGCTTTCCGGCACCGGCGCCCTGGCGGATTTCCTGGCCTCGCACGTCAGACACAAGCTAAAAGTCAAGCGGGTCAGGGCTGATACATTCGGTTACCTGCAAAGAAGTTTCGTAGGTTTTCAGTCGCCCGTGGATGTTAACGAGGCACGACGGTGCGGCAGGGAAGCTGTGAAGCTCGCTATGGACGAGCAGAGCGGCTCTGTTGCTATCAGGCGAATCGCGGATGCGGACGAATACGCTGTTGAACTTTTCTGCACAGAGCTTCGCAACGTAGCCGAAAAGAGCAGGACGATGCCCGACGAGTTCATCAATGCCGAGGGCAACGGTGTTACCGAGGCGTTTATACAATACGCAAAACCACTGACAGGTGATTTACCCAGGACATACTACCTGGGAGATTATCCAAGGGTTTAGTGTGGATTTGGTCATCGGATGATCAAGACGAAAATAGTCGCCACGCTCGGACCAGGCTGCAGCAAGGCCGAGACTATCAAATCGATGGTTGATAGCGGAGTTGATGTGTTCCGACTAAATTTTTCGCACGGCACATTGGCCGAGCACACGGATTTGCTGGAGCAGGTCAATATTGTTCGTAGTGAGCATCAGCACACGATAGCCGTGATGGGGGATTTGTGCGGGCCGAAGATACGGCTTGGTGACATCGAACCGCCGGTTCAGCAGGTCAACGTTGACAGCGAGATAGTGATATTCACCTCTGACGAGCGGCCGCGGGCCGGTTACGTGGGGACCAACTACGAGAACTTTGCCCGTGATGTGAAGGCCGGCGACAGGGTTTTGATAGACGACGGCCAGATTGTCCTTCGCGCAGTTGAGCAGGCGGCGGACAGGGTCGTATGCCGTGTAGTTGTCGGCGGGACTTTGCTCAGCAGAAAAGGAATCAGCCTGCCGGATTCGAAGGTCAGCGCGCCGTCGGTAACGCCGGCGGACTGGCGGTGGGTCGACTGGGCGATACAGAATAATCTGGATTTTCTTGCGTTGAGTTTTGTGAGGAGCGGCGACGAGATACGGCAATTGCGAGGATACATCCGCAAAGCAGGCTGTGATGTCAAGCTGGTCGCAAAGATTGAGACTGCGCCGGCGCTGAAGAATCTGGATGACATTATGGACGCGGCTGATGCCCTTCTGGTCGCACGCGGGGACCTTGGGGTTGAGATGGACCTTGCCGAGGTGCCTCTGATTCAAAAGCGGATTACGCATATGTGCAGGGACCGCGGCAAGCCGGCAATCGTTGCTACGCAGATGCTGCAGAGTATGATAGGCAGTCCCTCTCCGACGCGGGCGGAGGTGTCGGACGTCGCTAATGCCATAATGGATTTTGCCGACGCGGTGATGCTTTCGGGCGAGACGGCGGTCGGCAAGTATCCGGTCGAAGCGGCCAGGACAATCCGACGGATTGCACAGGTGACCGAAGCATACCTCGATGAGGGCAAAGCAGTATATCCGAGGGTAGCCACTTCGGCTGAACTACGTGTAACGGCGGCTATGGCCCACAGCGTTGCGCAGGTGACGGAGGATATAGACGCCAGGCTCGTTGCGGTCTGGTCCCAGACGGGCTCGGCGGCGAGGCTGCTGAGCAAGGCGCGAATCGGCGTACCGATACTGGCCTTCAGCTCGAATGAGCGTGTATGCCGCCAGATGTGCCTGCATTACGGGGTCATACCGCGCTGCAGAACTATTCCGGCAGATACGCAACAGTTTACAGAAATGGTTGAGCAGCTGGTTTTACAGCGAGGCTGGGTCGGCAAGGGTGACATAATCGTGCTCGTAGCGGGCCAGCCAATCGGGGTCGCGGGGACAACCAACGCGATAGTGGTGCACTCGGTCACCGGGCGATGAAATGCCAACCGGCTGGCCTTAAAGTCGTTCTTTAGGCAGACCGATAAGAGTGCTGTGACTACTGCGGATTTTGACAATGGAAAAACTTGATTTTACAGTTGAGACCCTTGGGCAGTGTAAGATCGCCTCTTCTGTGCCTCTTTCAAAGCTGAAGGATGACAGAGAGGCTGAGTTTGTTTGCGATGACCAGTATATTTTGTATAACATCGAGGGTGGCGGCGTCCTGCCGGATGAGCCTGATTCCCAAAATCAGGTTCTTGAGCTGGCTGGCCCGCGCGAAAAAATCTACTTCGACCCCACGAGGAGCCACGCTGCAATTGTCACCTGCGGTGGCCTGTGTCCCGGCCTTAATGACGTTATCCGCTCGATTGTTATGTGCCTGTGGTACCGCTACGGCGTCCGTAGAATCAGCGGCATCAGATACGGCTATCGCGGCTTCCTGCATGAGTTCTCGCTGCCTGTAATGCAGCTCAATCCCGACCTCGTCTCCGAGATTCACATCAGGGGCGGTTCGATTCTCGGCTCGTCGCGCGGTTACGGCCATCGCTTCGAGGACATCGTCGATTCGCTCGAGCAGATGGGCGTCAATATCCTTTTCGGTATCGGCGGCGACGGCACCCAGAAGGGTATGCTCACCATCGCCGAAGAGGTAAAGAAGCGCGGCCTGCGAATCGCCGTCGTAGGCGTGCCCAAGACAATCGATAACGATTTGAGCTTCATTCAGAAATCCTTCGGCTTCGATACCGCCGTCTCTAAAGCCGTTGACGCCGTCTCAGCCGCGCACGTCGAGGCCTTCTGCGCCGTCAACGGTATAGGAATCGTCAAGGTTATGGGCCGGCAGTCCGGCTTCATCGCCGCGCACACGGCCCTTGCCATTAACGACGTCAATTTCGTTCTCGTACCCGAGCTGCCGTTCGACCTCGAAGGCCCCAACGGCCTGCTCACACACCTCGAACGCAGGATTCTCCATCGTCACCACGCCGTTATCCTCATCGCCGAGGGCGCCGGACAGGATTTGATACCCGACACCGGCCGCGTTGACGCATCCGGCAATAAGGTTTACGGCGACATCGGCGTCTTCCTCAAAGCCAGAGTCGCCGAGTATTTCAAAAGCCGCAACATCGAGGTAACCATCCGTTACATCGACCCCAGCTATATCATTCGCGCCACGCCCGCCAATTCCAACGACTCGATTTACTGCCAGCGTCTCGGCTCGAACGCCGTCCACGCCGCTATGGCCGGCAAGACCAGTATGCTGATTAGCCTGATTCACAATCATTTCGTTCATTTGCCGATTCGAATGGCCGTCTCGCGCGAAAACACCATTGACCCCGAAGGCTCACTCTGGCGGGACGTCATCGACGCCACAGGCCAGCCCCTCC
>CAYSTP010000039.1:0-15307 GCA_964434085.1 uncultured Pirellulales bacterium | reverse complement strand
GCAGGCTTGTTCATATTTGCTGTCAATCTTTGCTATTGGTTTGGCTGCGTGGCTGAGCGGGGCGGGGGTACTGCTTTATCATTTTTACTCGATAAATCCTTTAACAAGCGTCTGGACCGTCATCGCATTTCCCTTAGTGGCCTGTATCTTAACAGTTGGCTTTTTGAAAATATTACTTTCATTTCTCTTGCCGAGTGTGTCGGCCCTGCTCGCGGTAGTATTGAATTTTTTGTCTGCAACGCTAATTGCGGTAGTAGAATTTCTGAGCAGGATTGACTTTTCCGAGATTCTTGTCGGACAAGTGCCGGTTGGTGTCGTATTGCTGTACTATAGCGGGATAGCTGTTATCGCATGGGCGTGGTATCTGCGGCCTTTAGCCAGAAGAGTTGTTGTTATTGGTACAATAGTCTTGGCGGCAGGGACGGTAGGTTTTATCAAATGGCAAAGGATGTACCCAAGGGATTTGCAGATGACTTGCCTGGATGTAGGGCACGGCCAGGCGATAGTAATTCAATCGCCGGCAGGGACTTTGTTGTTTGACGCCGGCTCACAGTACAACCGTAACATCGGGCGGCGTATTATAATACCTTTTTTGCGCTGCTGTGGAATTAGCAGATTGGACGCAGTAGTAATCAGTCATGATGATATCGACCATATAAATGGGGTAGTCGAGACCGCGAAAAATTGCAATGTGAAAAATGTTTATTCAAGCGCAGCCTTCGTTAATAGGAGCAGGAAATTTGGCACTGCGAAGTATCTTGCCGATTGTCTGAGCGAGGAGGGTATTAAGTTAAAGCAATTGGGTAATGCGATAGAGTTAAGCTCACGAGTTCGAGTTGATATTCTCTGGCCTGATGATGCCGCTTGTGAAGATGAATCATTGAGTGATAACGATAAATCGGTAGTCAATTTGATTGAGTTTGCAGGTCGGCGGATTCTGCTGTGCGCGGATATAGAGGATTTCGCTCGGCAGCGGCTGTTGGAAAGATATAGTGGTTTACATGCAGATATTGTTGTGGTTCCGCATCACGGCTCGATACGGACAGGCGGTTCGGAGTTTCTAAAAAGTCTTGATGCGAAGTATCTGATATGCAGTTGCGGGATGAGCTATTTTGAACGAGTACGAAGGTCGGCGCCGGATGTTAGTGGGACGTGGTTTTACACGGCGCGCGACGGCGCGGTGCGTTTTCGTATCAGCAGAGATGGACAGACAAGTGTACGGTCTTATTAAAGATTAACGTGGCACAGGACGCTGAGGGCCCAGAGCAGGTCTTTATGGGGCACGACCTTAGTTTCGTACTTTTCGTTTATGGGGATAAGATGCACGCCCTGCGGTGTAGTTCTTATTAGCTTGCAGGTGACGCCGATTTGGTCGGCAATACGGGCGACCGCCAGTTGGCCGTCGCAGGCGGGAACCGACGGGCTGGCAATGACGATATCACCGTCGTTGATTCTCGGTGACATGCTGTCGCCGTCAACATGCAGGGCAAAGCAGTCGGGAAAGGCCGTGGAGATTTTATCGCAATCTATGAATTCGACGATTTGACCGTGACTGCCCCCGGAAACACGTATCAGGCTGACGCGAGCATTTGATATGGCGGCGGACAGTTCAGCCAGCTCGAAATCGACAGAGACCGGCGCATCGGCAGTACTGACGATTTCTTTACCTGTGTTCTGTCTGACAAGCTCATCAAGTTTCGTAACCGCCTCAGGTGAGCTGGGCAGTGTTGTCTCGTTCCAGCAGTGCACTATTCCTGCAGCGGTTCTTCCAAGAAGGGGTATCCAGCCGGGCCTGTGAGACTCAGTGCCGGCTTCTGATGTCGCAAGCTGCCTCTGTATGCCCTTTTTCTCGCAGAGCAAATCGACAAATGCGGCGACAGGCTCGGCCATCTGGGGATGTTCACTCAGTAGAGCGGCAGTCCGCTGTAACAGTTCTTTGTTTGGTCCGATTACCGGAAGACCGGCTGCAGATGGGCTTGGCTGGCCGGTTAGAAGCCATTGCAGGTCGGCGCCGGTAGTCTGGCAAATTGCAAGCAGCGTTTCGATAGGTGGAACGCGGCTATCTTCATAATAGCTGTATGTAGAAGGACTTATGCCAAGGGCGCGGGCGAATTTGCTCTTGCCTCGCTCGCCGGCAAAACGGGTCCTGAGTTCACGGATTCGCTGAATCACCGCTTTTTCGTCGATTTTTCTCATAAAAATACGTATTTGTGAAAAATAACCGTTGACATTGTTCGCAAATGCGTTACTTTTAGCGGCAAAGTTTACGATTGTGAGAAAAGATAATCGCAAAATAGTAATCTGTCAAGAAGGGGCAAAAGAAAATGGAGCACAACAGGGAAGAATCAAAAAAGAATTCAGGGGGGCAGCCAAGGCATGATGAAAGGCCCGAAGCCTGCCCTGAGCGTAATCCGAAGGATGAAACAGTACGTGGGAAAAATTCCTTCTGCGATAGCGGCAAGCGGACCCGGATTTTACAATGTCTGGGTAATCTTAATGCGTTACACAAGGTTCAAGGGGCATTGCTGGGCCAAATGGAGAGAGAGATAGAGTAATCGAGCCGGTAATGATACGAGAAACGACAGTGCCGGGGGGATAATAGGCCAAAGTTGTACGCTGTTATTGCGGAGAAAAGTGTCAAACTGTATACTTTGTTTGACTGACATAATGAGGTCAGAAGACCCGGCTTCGCTAAACGATAGCTACGCCGAGGCAAGCAGAAGACGGAAGGCAGAATGAATATCGAATGTAGAATGTAGAACTATGAAATAAAAACAGGATATCTGGGAATCAGGATAACAGGAAAGGGGACTTCGAACTTATAACATTAAACATTCAACGGAAAGCAGAGGACAACCCTTCTACGCTGCGCTATGAAGGGCAGGGGACGGATTGAAACTCCGGAGCAAGAGAAGAAAAGTACAATGTCCCCTTTTGCATCCCTGGCGAATAAATAATAGAATATATAGATGTAAAATAGAATTTAAGTATTTGCGTAAATACTTAAATGCAAATCTGATTATGCGAGTGTGTTGAGGCGTGTATAAGAAAAAGAAGGATTTAGATGGTCGACATTTGTATTGTGGCCCCTCGGTTCATTCGATTTGGTTCAATCCGTTTCAACATGCCCAGAGCGTTCACGCACATCACAGGCTGCTCAAGAAAAGCAACTTACCGCTGCGGTTTTAAGAGCTGAGCCTGTTGCCCCTTCGGGACTTGCATTAAAGCCTGATTTATACTGCAAGATACGAACGACGAGAGCCAAAAGACAAAAAGTACAATGTCCCCTTTTCTCTATTTATTTGGGTTATCGTCTTTTAAATACTTATCGAGAAACATAAAGATTTTGTCTAAATTCTCTGGAGTGCTAAAAGCAGGTCCGCCATGCCCGACACTTTCGAGCAATTCAAATTGCACTTTGTCCTTACCGAGCACCTCTGCTAATTTTGCTTCAAAATCAGCAGATTGCTGATACGGCACAAGATTATCTTTTTTGCCGTGTTGAATAAAGAACGGCGGGTCATCCCCGGATATAAATGTTGAGGGGGAAGCTTTTTTAGCTAAATCCGGAACTTTTGCTACCGGTGCACCGAGCAGCCTGGCTTCAGGACAGGTATTAGGGTCAGAAACCATCGGATTGTTCATTCCCGCTTCTTTTTGCTGGCTTGCTAAAACAGTAAAATCTATCGGTCCGAACAAGTCAACCACCGCCTGGACCCTGCTGGATTGATTCGAGTTTCCCATAGTCATGTCTTCCAGGTCGTTAACATCTCCGCTTGTCCCTGCCAGAGCAGCAAGATGTCCGCCGGCAGATTCACCCCAGAGGGCAAACTTATCCGGATTCAGTTTGTATTTTTCTGCATTTGCCCTCAGCCATCGAATAGCTGCTTTGATTTCATAAATCTGCCTTGGGTATATTGCCTCCTGGCTTAAACTGTAACCTACAGCAACAACCGCATAACCTCTTTTTAATCCTGCTATAGATGCATCAGCCGATTTGCTTCCAGCCATCCATGCGCCGCCGTGAATATGAATAATTACGGGAAAGGGACCTTGACCTTCATCAGGCAGATAAATATCAAGCTTTTCCCGAGTTCCCAATTCGCCGTATGCCAAATCCCGCCATTTTGGCTGAACCTGATTAGTCTGATTCCCAGATGGTATAGTCAAGCCTTCACAGATTTGGACTATAATTACAATTAAGGATATTGCTAATAAAGCCGCCAAGAAATTGTTTTTCATACGGATTATCATAGTAACACCTCTTTCTATTTTTACTAAATCTTTTTATCATCTTATCAAAAACAGTATAAGTATTCAATTAAATCAAGCGATTAAGCAACATTTTTTCTGTAAATTCGTTTTTCATTTGAATCGGCAGATTCGTTTTCGATATCCATTTTTACATTCATATCCACCTCGTTGAGCAGAATCCGCAGCACGTCGGCAAATCCTTCAAAACCGTTGTTAATTAACAGTTCCATTACGCGCTTGACATGACCCCAATTTACAGAAACAATGTTACACTAATTAAGGAACCTTTCGGCGGTTTTTGCGTAAGATTTATGAGCAGCGGGGGTATGTATAGCAGAAAAGGGCGTTCGCGGCGGATATCCGGCAGTAAGCAATGAAAAAGGGATATATATTTCAAAGATGTGAGTGGGCGGGCAATATGAATAGAAGGTTTTACGCAGGCTTTTATCAGCTTTTGTTTTTTCTGTCGGCGTGTATTGTCGGCCTGGGAGGGTGCTGTTCGTGCCAACAGGACAAAACGCAGGCTGATTATGGAGCGGTAACGAATGAGGCGAAATACGAGCAGGCCCATGAGCCGATGTTCGACTATCGGCTTATCAAGCTGGATAACGGGCTCGATGTAATAACGCTTGAAGATTTTTCATGTCCTATTGTTGCGGTGCAGGTCTGGTATCACGTCGGTTCGAAAGACGAGCAGGCCGACAGGCAGGGTTTTGCTCACATGTTCGAGCACATGATGTTCAGGGGGACCGACCGGCTTGGCCCTACGGACCATTTTGGTTTTATCAGGAAGGTTGGGGGAAATACCAACGGATACACGAGTTTTGACAAGACCGTCTATCTTGAAACACTGCCGGCCGAACAGTTGGATTTGGCATTGTGGCTGGAAGCGGAGCGGATGACATTTCTGAAAGTGGACCAGGAGAGTTTTGATACCGAGCGCAAGGTTGTCGAAGAAGAACGACGGCGGATGCTCAACCGGCCATACGGGGCGGTTTTTGAAAATCTGTTCGACGCAATCTATGACGTGCACCCGTACAGATGGACGCCGATCGGTCAGATACCGCACCTGCGCGCGTCCAGTGTCCGGGAATTGCGAGCTTTCTGGAAGAAATACTACACGCCGAGTAATGCGACACTGATAATTGCAGGTGCGATTAGGCATGAAGATGCACAAGCGGCGGCACGGAAGTATTTTGGCTGGATACCGCGATACGAAGAGCCTGAAAGGGTTACTGCTGAAGAGCCTAACGCTCAGGAACAGCGAGAGGTGACATTGAAGGAAGATAACGCCCCGGCGCCTGGTGTGGGGGTTGTTTACAGGACAGTTCCGCTTGCTCATAAGGACGCGGTGGTGTTCGACGTTATTGCGGAGATATTAGGCGGAGGTCACAGCAGCAGATTATACAGGGAGCTTGTGGCGGAAAAGCAATTGGCGGTCATGGCGCAGGCGGCGAGCTATAATTTGGAGCAGGACGGGCTGTTCGGGGCCGGTGCGGGTTTGGCGTCGTTCGGCTCGGAGCCAAATACGGTACTCGGGATAGTAATGGAGCACATCGAGAGACTGCGGAAAGAACCAGTCAGCGGGAAGGAACTTACCAAGGCGAAGAATCAACTGCTTCGCGGGGTTGTAACTGATAATTTAAGGATTGAAAGCAAAGCAAGATTACTGGGCAGCGCCGCTGTGGTGATGGGGGATGTTTCTCAAGTCAATAAATACCTGGATGAGATTAAATCAGTCACGACAGACGATATTTTGCGGGTTGCAAATAAATATCTAACACCAAGGCGGGCTCTGTTGGTAAAGGTCGAGCGAAGTCTTTTAGGTACGCTGTTCAGTAAGGCCAAAGAAGACGAGTCACCCATAACGGCCCAGCGGGAAGCTGAATCGCCTGCACCGGGCAGGGGCGATGTGGCTCGGCCGGATGATTATCCAAAATCTGCGCCTATTGTTCCGGCCCAGGTTGACAATGTTATGCCCAAGTACAGTGAGACTACTTTGGATAATGGGATGAAAATGTTAGTGGTCACCAATCGCGAGGTGCCTTTCGTTAGTGTGAATCTTGGGTTATTGAGCGGGGCGTGGACCGAGAAAAAGCCTGGGACATGCTCAATGGCTATGCAAATGCTGACTAAAGGCACGGCCAACTATACAGAAGGACAGCTTGCCGACGAGCTGGAGACCTACGCGATAAGTCTTTCCGGTTCAGGCTCGATGGATACGAGTATGGTGGGGATGAGTACATTGACAGAGAATCTTGACCGTGCGATGGGGCTGCTGGGAGAAGTAGTGCTCCGGCCGAGTTTCCCTGCCGATGAGCTCGAGAAGCTGCGCAAACAGGTTTTGACCGGGCTTGAAGTTTCTTCGGCGACGCCGGAGTACCTGGCGGAGAGGGAGTTTCGCCAGAGATTATATGGCAAGCATCCCTATTGCCGTACCGAGGTCGGAGAAATCGAGGATGTAAATGCATTGACAGTTGAAGATATCAAAGGCTGGTGGGCACAGTATGTCCGGCCGGATACAACGGTCCTGATTTTTGCCGGCGACGTAGACGAAGAGCAAGCCTTTTCGCTTGCCAAGCAGACATTCGGCGATTGGCATGTCGCCGGTGCCAGGCCGCAGCAGAAGCTGCCGGAGCTGGTGCAGCCGAAACAGACACAGATATATCTTGTGGACAGGCCCGGCAGTATACAAAGTCAAATCAGGGCGGGACACCTTGGTATTACCAGACGCGATGAGAATTATTTTGTCAGCAGGGTGGTCAGTAATTATTTCGGCTGGGCTTTTAACAGCAGGCTCAACGAATCCATTCGTGTGGCAAAGGGACTTACGTATGGCGCCTGGGGCGGATATGAAGCAAACAGATTTGCCGGCGCCTTCAAGATAAGCACATTCAGCAAGACTGAATCTACAGCCGAGGCGGTAAAGGCGGTTATCGAAGAGATTGAACGCCTTAAATCCGAGCCGCCGAGCGATAAGGAGCTTGGAGAAAGCAAATCGTATATACTCGGCAGTTTTGTTAAAGACAGGGAGACGCCTCAGCAGGTGGCGAGTGATTTGTGGCTTATAGAATCGCAGCAGCTTGGCGCCGATTATTTGCGACGTCTTCTTGACGGTATAGCTCAAACCGGCCGTGAAGATTGTGTCGAGCTGACAAATAATACTGTAGTGACAGACAGGCTGATTGTAGTTGTGGTGGGGCAGGCGGATAAGCTCAAGGAGCAGTTAGAGCGAATCGCTCCTGTGACCGTGATAGCCGCAGAGCAGAGTGAATCTTCCGGGCAGGTGCGGCAATTGCAAGAGCAGGGGCGTTATTTTCCGACGGGCATTTTTTGCCGGTTGTTAATGCGGCCGTATTCATCGTGCCGTGTTTTTTGATTCGCGGTCATTATATCCTTCTCAGGATACAGCTTTATTACCGAGCCGTTGCTGAAAGCGATATGATTGTTTGCGATTGTCTCAGGGGCGTCAAATAGGGCTTTCGGAGCGGCGTTCGCGGGTCGGGCCGAGGTGTTTAGGTTAATGTGGCGGGTGGTCCTGGCCGATGTAGGAACATTAGTCTTTATAGGTATCTATGTCTTGATAGTAGTTGATGTTGCAGTTATAATCCGGACGAGTTTTAATAGATTCATATTTCACAATTTATACTGGAGGTTTTTAATATGATAATGCTTTGGATTCTGAGGATAATTTTTGTTGTTGTTATCGTTTTAGTTTTGCTTCTTACAGTCAGTTCCGCGTCTATCGCGAGTAACAATGCTGATTTCTGGGCTGTTGTTTACGGCGGCATTGGTATGATGCTCGTGTTTTTGTTCGTGGACATTCTGACGCCAAAAAAGAAGCTGGGGGCGTTGGCGGGAGTTTTTTTCGCATTGCTTGTGGGTGTATTGATAAGCGCCGTGCTTGCGCCGGTGGTGGATGTGCTTGCCAAATCGTACCAGACTAATCTTGGCAGCGACGCTGTGCTGGCGATAAAATGGATGCTGGGTATCTGCATATGTTTCAGCGCCATCAGTATTGTAGTACGTACTAAGGACGACGTGCGTTTTGTTGTCCCTTACGTGGAATTCACCAAGCAGACCAAGGGGGCAAGGCCCCTGATTCTTGACACGTCGGTCATCATCGACGGCAGGATTGCGGACCTATACCACAGCAAGCTGTTCGACGCCCCGCTGCTGGTTCCGCGTTTTGTATTGAGCGAGCTGCAGTTGATAGCTGATTCCGCTGATAAGCTCAAGCGCAACAGAGGCAGACGCGGCCTGGATATTCTTAATAAGCTCCAGAAGGACCCTTCGATAGACATTGAGATAGATGATGAGCAGATGCCGGGTCTGGACGAGCTTCATGGGGTTGACCAGAAGCTGGTTCTGTTCACGAAACATCGTGACGGCAGATTGGCAACAACTGATTATAATCTGACGAAAGTCGCCCAGGTTCGTGAGGTTGACGTGCTCAACCTGAACGACCTGGCCAATTCGCTTAAGACTATCGCGCTTCCCGGTGAATTCATGGATGTGCGAATCGTCAAGCCCGGCGAAGAACCCGACCAGGGCGTTGGATATTTAGTCGATGGAACGATGGTGGTTGTCGAGAACGGGCAAGACAAGATAGGAAAAGACATAGCTATCAGTGTCACCAGTTCGCTGCAGACAGCGCAGGGTAAGATGATATTCGGCAAGTTCGAGCATTTCGGGGACAGGCAGGAAGGCAGGAACGGCCAGGGAAGTGAACGCAGGTATAACCACAGCAGCAGATAAAACCAGGTTTATTGTTTTATTCAGGAAGTCTTTTTCGACAGAAATGCCTTGAGCACACATCTGACGAAAAAACAGACTGCTATCAGTTCTGCTATGACAAAGCCGGACCAGTTAAAGTGCCTGTAGTAATCGGCCTGAGCTGCGAATAGGCCTGCGTGACAAAACAGGGCGACCATCAGCAAGGCTGCTGTTGCGAGACCCACCCAGTCTAAAGTTCCGGGCTTGATACGGATGCTGCGAATGTCGAGCAGCAGAATCACCAGTGAAAAGCCGAACATAGTAAGTGATACAATGACAGGGGCCAGCACGGGAGAAGCCCAGGTGACAGGAATAAGAAACAGTATGTCCCAGTCCATAATGGAGGCGGGCCAGTCGAGCATCACCTTCAGCCATACGTAGTAAAAGATGTCCCAAAGGGCGAATATGGCAAGGAAGTAGGCGACCCGCTGGCGGCGATTTTCGCCGAATAAGCTGCAGGCCGTTAATATCAGAACCAGAGTTGCCGCCTCTCTGCCGATTTCGGTAAAAAAAAGTCTTGTGTCGAAATCGACGGTGCTAAAAACCTTCAGTGGAAATTCGAAGCCGTTCGGATGGAAAATTTCACGTAAATAGACCACAACAGCGGATTCAATATAGCCGAGGACAATACTGAAAATCGCAACGATTATAAGACGAGATATCAGACGCTTAATCATAGGCAGTGAACTTCCCGAGTCTCCTGGTTTGTATTGGTGTTACCTGATACGGCTGAGCAGTCTCAAAAGTTCAGGCAGGATTTGTTTTTCCGGGACGGTGGCAATTTTTTTGCCTTTATGATATAGCAAAACCTTGTCTTTGCCGGCGCATACCGCGAGGTCGGCGTCTTTGGCCTCTCCCGGGCCGTTTACTATACAGCCCATCACTGCTATTCGCAGAGGTTTTTGTATGCCCTGCAGAGACTTCTTAATTTTTTTTGCAAGGGCGATGACATCTATCTGCGCGCGAGCACAAGTGGGACAGACGACAAGTTCAGGTTCAGCCCGTTTGCGTAGGCCGAGAGATACGAGAATTTTTTTTGCGGCATCGACTTCTATAAGCGGATTGCCTGCTATACTGACTCTGATAGTATCGCCGATTCCTTCTGCAAGCAGCGTGCCCGTCGCAACTGCCGAGGGAATCTGGGCGTCCTCTGCCAGGCCCGCGTGGGTCAAACCCAAATGAATGGGATAATCAAAGCTATCTGCTATTAGCCGATTTATCTGAATCGTCCGAAGTGGGTCAGCGCTTTTGGCGCTTAACACAAGCTGGTTAAAGCCGTGTTTTTCAAAGATGCGTACGTATTTTTTCATTTCTTTGAGCATCAAAGATATGCGTTTGCTTATAGGCACATCAGGCAATCTAAGGTCTCTGATGCTGGCTTCGTTAACGCCGACCCTGACGGCGACCTTATGCATTTTTGCAGCAGCTATTACGCGCGCTACGTCCTTTGGGTTTTTAATGTTTCCCGGATTTAGACGGACCTTTGCCGCGCCGGCTTCGATGGCCTCGATTGCCCGGTTTGCATTGAAGTGAACGTCGGCAATTAGAGGGACATTGATTTTTTGGATGATTTTGGCAAAGGCAGCGGTATCGGCTTTTGTGGGGACGGCGATTCTGACAAGTGCGCATCCGGCATCAGCCAACTGCTTTACCTGCCTGACACAGCGGGGTATGTCCGTGGTCGGTACGTTGGTCATGGATTGAATTGTCACAGGATGGCCGGAGCCGATTTTGACCGGGCCGGCGCTGACGGTTATGGTTTTTCTTCTGCCCATATCAAAATTGTAGCTTGTATGATTATCCGGAGCAAATTAAAATACGCCGCAGTTTTTACGGTGCTTACATTTGAAGAAGGCGGTAATAGGCATGGTATGGTGGAAGGTTTTGCTCTGGGCGTACCTATTGTTCACGGTTCTCTACGGCGGCTTCGGGCTTATGCTTTATCTGCTGCAGTCGAAGTTTCTGTACTGCCCCGTCAGAACGGTCTGTTATTTTCCCGACGAGCTTGGGCTACAGTTTGAAGAAGTTACTCTGACGACCTGTGACGATGTGAAACTCAACGGCTGGTATATCCCGGCGCCGCAGGCAAAGTACACCGTATTGTTCTGTCATGGTAACGGCGGCAATATAATGCATCGGCTGGACAGCATACAACTATTCTACAATCTTGGCTTGAATTGCTTCATATTCGACTACCGCGGTTACGGCAAAAGCGCAGGCAAACCCACGGAGCAGGGTACGTATCTTGATGCAACGGCAGCGTACGAATGGCTGACCAAAGAGAAGGGGATCAAACCCCAGGATATCATAATCTTCGGGCGAAGTCTGGGCGGCAGCGTTGCGGCCGAACTGGCGCGCAAGGTCGAAGCCAGCTCAATAGTCGTGGAGAGTACATTTACGTCATACGTCGCGATGGGCAAAAAATTTTACTGGTATATGCCGGTCAAGTGGTTCGCCCGGTACCGGTATGATACTCTCGAATATATCAGGGACGTGAAGTGTCCCGTGATGGTTATACACAGCGCCGATGACGAAATAATACCATTTGAATTTGGACAGCAGCTTTATGTTGCGGCCAATGAGCCAAAGAGATTTCTTGAGATTTCAGGGGGACACAACGACGGATTTCTGGTTTCGGCGCCGGATTATAAAGCGGGGTGGCTAAACTGGCTAAAGTTTTTGTACAGGAGGGAGCAACTTGGCCAGCACTTTGCATCATAAGCCCAGCGCCTGGGAATACCTATAATCTTCTTAGCAGGCCGACGGCAACGGCCTGGACTTGGCAATCATCCGTGTAGATGGGGGCATAGTCTTTGTTAGCAGGCTGAAGGCGGACGCGAGAATCTTCCCTGTAGAACCTCTTTAAGGTAGTATTTTCATCATCGGTCAGGGCCACGACGATTTGGCCATTTCGGGCTGTGTTTGCCTTTTTGCAGATGACGTAATCACCGTCGCAAATGTCTTGGTCAATCATGCTGTCGCCGGATACTTCGAGAGCAAAGACATCGTCACCGCGGCCGAAGCAGTCGGGCAGCGATAAAGTTTCTCTGTTTTCGAAAGCATCAACCGGTTTACCCGCTGCGACTTTACCCAGAAGAGGGATACCCTGTGCCTGAGGAAGCTCTTGCCGTTGAGAATTTATGTTTGTTTGCTTAAGCAGTCTTTGCGCTCTGGGAGTCGGCTTCAAAGAGCGAGCCTTGAGTTGTGATTCGCAGAGCAGGCCTTTTCTTCGCAGTTCGGCGATGTGCTCGAATGCAGTGCTTCGGCTTATGTTCAGACGGCCGGCCAGTTCGGCAATCGTCGGCAAATAGCAGTATTTGTCCGCAAATGTCACTATTGCCCTGAGAATCTGCAGTTGTCGGGGCGTTATGTCGGTGTGTGCTTGTTTGTAATGCTGCATTTTCATCCTTCCCCATCGGGTAATTATTCTGAAAGGCTTCGGCCTGAACGTTATTTGTGCCGACCATTTTAGCGATCGAGCAAAGCAGCCTTGTCAAAGGACTTTGCGAATGTTGGAGGTAATCTTCAGGATTACAAGGCCAGGGCCGTACAAAGTCTCCGCCGGGGCCAAACCTGCATACCGGGTCGATTCTGTGGATATTTACATTATCTCTCATAGTCCGTTTGTCCTGTCTGAATCATTCGAGTGGTAAATGTTTGTATCGGACAGAGCGGCCGAAATACCCAAACAAAAACCGAACAAAATTCAGTTGTATGGAAATATTTTTTCGGGGTGCGAACTGAGTGGTTGAGAGTGCAAATAATATAGGACGAGCGATACTTTTTTCAGTCTGCATGCACCAAGACGATTTGACTTCGCTGTGCATTACAATATAATCTTGTGCAAGAATACAGTGTGTTAAACAGACAGAGATGTTGCTTATAAAGGGCGGTTAATTATGACGGCACAGTCTTTGACAATAGCCGGAGTATTTCGCCCCCAGGCGGCAAGGTCAGCTCTTATTTATGATTTCAGCTTGATAGCGGCTGGGTCGATTCTGATTGCATTATCCGCACAATTAGCTGTTTGGATGCCGTTCAGCCCGGTTCCAGTGACAGGCCAGACCTTTGCGGTCCTGATGATAGGGGCACTGTTCGGTGCTCGTCGGGCGGGACTGTGTGTTCTGGCGTACGTAGCTGAAGGAGTGGCGGGACTGCCTGTGGGCGCCGGCGGTATGAGCGGAGCTGTGTGGTTGCTGGGGCCGACGGGCGGTTATCTACTCGGCTTTATCGCGTCGGCGGTTCTGGTGGGCTACCTGGCGGAACATGGATGGGACAGGCGAATATTAACGACCGTCATTGCGATGCTTGCGGGAAATATTTGTATTTACTCTTTCGGCTCGGCGCATCTGGCGGTTCTGGTAATTACAGGCAGGGCGCCAATTGCTATGGGCGACCTTTTAAGAGTAGGGGTCTATCCGTTTATTGTCGGTGACGTAGCCAAGACTATTTTGGCAGCGCTGCTGCTTCCCGCAGGGTGGAAAGTGCTGTCACTGTTTAGTGGTGCGATTGCAAGAGGGCGTGACTGACGTTTCGATTTGGTCGAGTTGGCGGTCTATTGCTGATAGCAGTTCCTCGGTCATCGGACTGCTTTTCCTCTGCGATGTTTGTGGGACTTCTGTTATAGAGGTGTCTGGTTGTTTCTGTACCGCCTTTTGCTCCTGCTCTATTTGCTCGGCCCTTCGCAGCATTTCCTGCACAAGCTGTGATATCGAATTAGGCTCCATTCGCCTCTTAGGGGAGAATGGAGCCTGCCGCGGCGTAGTCCCGATGTTTTTTGGGGAACGAAGTCGGGCGTCTAACCCGCGAGACCGCGGCGAATTACGCCCTGGCAAGCCAGTTAAAGATGCGAGATGCGAGATACGAGATACAAGATTCTTAACCGGTGAAAAAACTCTTAAGGTACTTTTTGCGGCGCTAACTCCGGCAGGAGCGGGGACAGTCTGCTGTTGTGAGGCGGCCCGGGAACGTGGCTGGATAAGGCCGAGCAGTTCTGCAACCTCGGTATCAATCTGGTCGGTGTTTTCATACGAGCAGACCGGCATATCGACAACGAAGGTTTTGCCTTTGTGACGACGCAACTGGACGATACCTATCTCGGAGCATTTTTTGACGTCCTGGGGCGTAATGCCTTCGCGCTTCGCGTATTCGCCAAGCTCGATTAGACGTCTATTGAGCCGTGACGCTCCTGCGCTGTATTTCTGCGTGGTAGCGGTACGTGTATCCATTCGGGCCCTGTGTCACAGTTTTCCGACTTCGGCAAGCTCAGCCGAGCCGCGGTACATAGGGGCTCCCCAAACGCGATAGGTTGCGTTTGGGGGACTCCATAGGTATTTTTCGGTCGGGGCAGGAGGTTTCCTTAAAAATACGGCCCCATAAGAATGAGGTTTAAGGGGTCATAACTGAAAAAATATGTTAATTCTGAAGTATAGCAAATAGATTTTTTATTGGTAGTTCTGCGCAATTATAGAAAAATCCTGAAGGTTAGTCTGACTGTCGGTATTCAGGTCCGCGCAATCGCTTCTGGCTGAGCAGTCTCCTATGTCAAGCCACTGAGATGCGAGTATGGCTACATCAAGTATATTGACCTGACAATCGGCGTTGAGATCGCCCGCACCGGCAAGCTCTTCCGTTATTGCACACCAAGCGGGTTTAGGCTGATAATTTTCGTCGAGAATGAGCGGCCAATCGTCATGACCTGTGTGATTTATAATCCAGGAATATCTATCGGTAATTCCCCAGAGCGCAAAGTCACTGCAATACGGTGATTCAAGACATGCCTCCAAAATTTCTCGATATACAGTTGCCTGTTCGCTTAATTTATCCTCAGTAAGGCCGGTCAGGTCGGCGTTGATAACGACATCGGCTTCAGTTACATACACTTCAAGGCCCAATTGGCCGAATCTGTTCATATTGTTCAATATTGATTGTTTGCCCGGATACCAGTCTAAATTGAAAATATGCATCTGCAAACCGATTCCGTGGATTGGAACTCCATCATCAAGAAGGTCACTTACCATATTGTAGACCGCATTAGATTTTGTATTGATGCCGTCGATTCCATAATCGTTATAGTATAATTTGGCATTAGGGTCGGCCTGGTGGGCAAAACGAAACGCGTTTGTGATATATTCCGGTCCCAATTCATTGTACCAGAAGGTTTCTCTATAAGAACCAGTGGAATCAGTTACTGCTTCATTAACGACCGAATAATGAGTAACTGTATTGGGATAATTTGTATTATAGTGTTCGATGCTTTGTTGAATAAATTGTTTCA
>CAYSTP010000038.1:0-15440 GCA_964434085.1 uncultured Pirellulales bacterium | reverse complement strand
GAATAGCCGGCCAGCTTGATAAGGGCATCGACCTTCTGGCCGTCTTTGAAGGAGTACTGAAGCTCGTAGCTGTCGGCAGGCAGGATGTTTTCCAGAAGATTGTTAAGCGACCATTCACCAATCTGGCCGCGGAGCTTGGGACTTGCGAGGATGTCCTGGAGGCGTTTTACTTCGCCGCCGAGCTGAAGCATCTGCTTGTTAGTGCCCTGCAGCTCTCCGATTTGGGAATTTAACTGGCCGAGGACCTTCTGGCTGGTTTCGAGATTGCGGGTGATGCTCTGCTGGCTGGTGTGAAGGGTCTGGTTTATTATCTGGCGGGTGTTATCTTCGGCGGCTTTGAGTGCTTCGAGCTGCTGCTGCAGCAGGCCGATAGAAGCACTTTGGCCTGCAATGTTCTTACTGCCGGAGACGAGTGAAGTAATCAGCCAGACCAGCAGGGCCAAAACAAAGATAATGAGCACAATTATTATGACTAAAAGCGTATTCACCGTGTAATCCTCAGGGCGATGATTATAGTTTCGTGTCGATTGTACGTCAAAGACCAATCTTAACGAGGCTTTCTGAGCCTTCTTGAAAGGACGGGCAAAAGCCTGTATCGTTTGGCTAATCGACGGTCGAACGGCGAAGCACGGAGCAAGCGGATATGGGAAACGCCCATCTTGTGATTTTGAGACAGGGGTATTTAGAGGCTATTCTCGAAGGGCGAAAGACTATAGAGTCTCGGTTTACGATGAACCGGCGGGCGTACTGGGGCAGGATTCTTTACGGTGACAGGTTATTTATCAAGCAGAGCAGCGGGCCGGTCTGCGCGACGGCAAAGGTAACTAAAGTACATTATTATGAAGACCTGACGGCGGAGAAGGTCGAAAGGCTGAAAGGTCAGTATAACCGGCAGATACTGGGGGAGGATGATTACTGGCAAAGCAAGAGCAGTTGTCGATACGGGGTTCTGGTCTGGCTGAGTGAAGTTAAATCTATCAAGCCGATATGGATAAATAAGCGTGACTGGCGGGCGTGGGTGGTGCTGAGCGAAAAAGAAAACTTCGGTCTGCTTAAAACGGGCGACCGTCTTTAATTTACCGAATTTGCAGAGGAATCAGTCGCAAAATGTTGTCTCGGCGTAGCAATTTGCCAGCTCGATACTAATGGTAATCGGGCAGTCCAGGCCGGTAAGGTCAGCTTTTTTGGCTGAAAAGGAAAACTGTCTTTCCGCTATATCAAGCTTGAACTTGTTTGTCCTGTCCCTGTGTGTATATTTGCCGTTCCTTATCGACCTTCGCGTAACGGGCATATCCACGACGTATGGTTCCGCTAATCCGTCCGAATCTATTGTTAACTGAATGGTATCGGCCCTTTCGAGAATAGCGGTGTTGAGCTTGCCTAAATTACCTGATAAACAAATACTATCCTGTCCCTCTTTTCTGCCCGTCCTGACTTTATACTTGTCGACTACTAACGTCAGGTCGGGGATGAACTGGAAATCCTCAATAACGATTTCCGCATCCTGTCCATCCACCGGGGGCTGGCCCGAAACCAGCCAGAAATTAATACGCGGATTCTCACCGCCGACAGGCGGGATATCGTCGCCATTGTAAGACCAGGAAGCGATAATATCCTGCGGTGCGGGATTTTGTGTGTACTGGCCGTAGTAACTGACGAAATTGACCTCCTGAGGCTGCCATGTTATCTCGTGCGTCGTTGTTCCGGGGGAATTGAGGTCGAACCTGTACATATTGCCCGGCGTATCCCAGGGCTGAACGACGAACTGGCCGCAGTCATTCACCGGGTTGCCCCACCTTGAGAATTCGATATCGATTTCGCGGTAATTATACTGCGGCACGTCGTCCTCCCAGGTGAACAGGCCTAAAACGATATTCTCATCCAGTGATTCCACGCCGCTGCTAACGGTATAGACATATTTACCGTAGCCCAGCGAATCTTCGCAAACGACCTCGCTGCAGTAATAATCCGAGTCTATCTGTGCGATATTCAAATGGAGGTAACCATCCGGGTCGGTGTAAACGTGGCTTGGTATGTCTGCGTAGAAATTCGGGCCTGCACCTATCGGCCAGTCGCTCTGCAAGACCCACCATCCGTATCCGGCGAAGTCTATTCTTCTATAGGTCGGGTCCCTGTTGACTTTAGCATACGGAAAATCATACAATTCCGAATCGAGATACAGGTCGCCGTCAGCTAAAGGGGTGTTATACCGTCGCGGTACCAGGAAGGCGATGATTTCCGTGGCGTACCTGTCCGTTTCGCTTGTGGCAATATTGCAGCTCCACTTTCCCGTGCTTCTAATCAACACTTCCGGCCTGCGCCAGTAAGGTTTGGTCCACCATCCGTTAACGTAAATAAAAACCGCAACCCTGTACTGTCCGTATCTTACCCCCCAGACCCGGCCCCGGAGCCTGGAGGTAGAACCATATTCAGGTACACGAGTAAACTCTATTTCGCCCTCCGCGAGAACATCAGCGCACAACAAACACATTATCAACACAGCAAAAACCAAACGCATATCTTTTCCCCACAGGTGCACCAGAAAGCCTGTCTGCCGCGAAACTGTACGTTCATAATCCGTTCAATACACCAAAAGTCAAGGGAATTTATAGGTAAACGAGAGATTCTCAGCGCTGCGTATTGATTCCGAAGGCCAAAAGCCCTGTTCTGCATCGTATGAGATATTGTTATCAAGACAAGCCCACGGAAGACAGCTTTGCCGAAAAACCAGAATGTCCCCGGCTGTTGTTACCGCCAGTTGCTCGGATAATAGATGAAAACCGGCTCGATGTTGAACCTGCGGGCGAGTTTGTCCACCAGATTCTCGACCCGTCTTAGCTGTGAGCTCGTGGCGAGACGTTTCTGTCCGTCGGCTATCACACAGATACGTATAGTCTGCGGCGTGCCGTACCAGGTTCGGCTTGGTATCACGGACCACTGCCTCTGCCATCTGGTGGTCGGCTCGACCTGGCCGTCTTTTCCGCCCAGCCCGTTGCAGACAACGAAGTGGCAGTCGATAAGGTCGGCTGAAGAAATGCCGGACAATGAGGCGAGCTGCTCGATATTACCGGCCGTGGTGCCGCTGAAGTAAACCTCGACGCAGTTCCACCGGTCGGAAGATTGAGTTGCCTCGGAGAGGATGGTTTTGTCGATAGGGTCGAGTCTGTAATAGGTCGAGAGACTGAAAGGGCCTGCCGAAGGAGGGTCGCCGCCCATCGCCATGAGCACAATCGCGCCGATAGTCATCGAAGCCAGCAGTGCCGCTAATACCTTTGCCACCCGAGGCTGATTCGACATGAATTCGTCCCTGAAAAACCGCCGACTCTATAGTTGAACATGACAAGGGAATCTATTGAATATATCAAAATATCGGCGTTCAATTTTCGATTACTTCAAATTTTGCAAAGATTTTGCCGGTCAGCCTGGTCAAAACCATCGAAAGAAGGTGATTTTGTAAACGGGCGTGTCTATTTTTTCAGAATGCTGAGGTTAGAGTTACAACTTGATGAAGCTGTTGACAGGCGTCAGGCTGTTGTATGAACATTTGCAGCGAGCGACCTTATCGCTGCATTTGAGAACAACAGCACGATTTGCCGGATTAGCGCTCGACAGAGGTCATTTGCCGTCGAAGACAAGGAACAAATCGATTGTCACCTGCACACGGACCTCAGGACATTAGAAGGTCTTATAATTGTTCAGCCGAGCATGAGTATCGGGATGGTGCGCTGCGCAAGCAGGCAAGAAATAACAAATCAACTGTTAGATTCCGCACGATGGGTGACCCGGCAGTAAAAACCCGTGGTGAACCGTCGAGACTTGTGAGACAAAACCCCCGTGACCCCTCAGGGGTCAAGCGCGGGGGCTAAATATTTACTCCTACAGGGGCCCGCCGTCACCGTTCTTTTCAGGCTTTTGGCCTTCGGCATAGACTATCTCGGCATTTTCTCGGAGTGACCTGACGTACTTCGAGCTGAGTTCGGCCTCACGTCTGGCCTGGAGCATCCTGATAATTTCGTCTTTGACCTGGTCGAAGGGTGTCAGACCCGCTTGTTTGCGCTCGGTTACTTTAATAATGTGGTAACCGAAGCGTGTTTTAACGACATCGCTGATTTGACCGGGCTGCAGGGCAAAGGCCGCGTCTGAGAACGGTTTGACCCAGCTTTCTCTGCGTCCAAAACCCAGGTCGCCGCCGTCAGCGGAAGAGGGACAGGCTGAGTTTTCCATTGCAAGCTTCGCGAAGTCGGCGCCCTGTCTTATCTGCTCAAGGAGCTCCTGGACTTTTGCATAAGCAGCGGCATCAGCGGCGTTGGGGTCAATATTCGGGTCGGAGGTGTCCGGCCTGATAAGGATGTGGCTGGCCCTGACCTGTTCGGGCTGTTCGTAGAAGGCCCTGTTCTGCTCATAGAATTCAAGGGCTTGGGCCTCATTTACGTCGAGGGTACCGAACCCTTCCAATTGAGCAAGCCTGAGCGCGCCGACTATCTTGTCGAACTGCATCTGCTGCTTCCACTGCTCGTATGTTTTCCCACCTGTAGCGACAAGGGCTTTAAGGTCATCGACGCTCATATTCTCACGAGCAGCCATTTGAGCTACATGGTCCTCGATTTGCTGTTCGGTGACAACAATGTTGTGCTTTTTCATCTGCTGGTCAATGAGAGTTTCGAAAATAAGGCCTTCTGTTACCTGCTGCGTGATTTGTTTTTTCATCTTGTCGAGGTAGTCATCGGGCAGCTTTCTTCCTCTTGCACGTTCTTTAATCCGCTCAAGGTTCGGTTCAACTAATTCGTCGATGCGGCTGCGGGTAATCCCGGTACCGTTGACGGTCACAATAACATCATCAGGTGACGGCTGGTGGGCCTGGACCTGCTCAGGGACGGTGAGTGTGTTAGGCTCCGCCGGCAGGGGTTCGGCTGGTGCAGGTTCGACTTCGACAGCTTCGGCCTGTTGTTGCTGCCGGGCGGCCTGTTCTGCCTGCTGCTCTATCATCATCTCAATTTCGGCCTCGGCCTGGTCAATCTGTTCCTGTGACGGCTGGGCTGGTTCAACCTGTTCGGCAGTTGCCTGTTGGACAGGTTCGGGGGTGGTGGTTTTTGGTTCGGGTTCACAGCCAGTGGAAAAAAGCAGGATTATCGATAGAAGAGACGAGATAATTGCCAGGTTCGACCTCATTGTGTAATCCTTTCAAAAAAAGTTTGACGGTACAAGAGGGTGCATTGTTTCACTAAAAGGGCTGACAGTCAACAATTAAATGGATTTTCGACTCGCTCAATCGTGCAGGCTTGCAAAAGTGAGCTTTTATGGTATGTTAGCTGCGGTACAAGATGGAACTTCCGGACAAGGTTACAATTACAAGCCACTCAATAAAGATTCGGCCGAGGTATTGCGAAACGGACCAGGGCGGGGTGGTACATCACAGCGTCTATCCGGTATGGTTCGAGATGGGCAGGACGGAGCTATTGCGGGCGAACGGCGTGGCATATAAAGACCTCGAGCAGGCAGGGATATTTTTCGTGATAACCAGACTGGAGGTCAGGTATCGACAACCGACGATGTACGACGAGGAACTGGAACTGGTTACAAGCTGTACAAACGTTATGGCAAGCAAAATTGAGCATTGTTACCAGCTGAAACGCCTTTGTGACGGCGCCTTGCTGGCGGAGGGCTCCAGTACCTTGGCCTGCCTCGACAGGCAAGGCAAAATTCAACGGATGCCGCAATTCCTGTATCCCGCATGCGAAGAAACAACCGTTTGACTTGTAGGAGTAAATTTACTACACTAACCGAAGGGTCGGCTGCTTGTCGTTTTAATCACCCCCACTTACAACATGCGGGGGCAGGCCTGTGTTTTTTGTCGAGGTGCTGATGGTCTTTGAGAAGAAAGAAGAATGTGGTTTGTTCGGTATTTTCGGGGACCCGCAGGCCGTGCAGAAGACATATTTCGGGCTCTATTCTCTGCAGCACCGCGGGCAGGAGTCGGCGGGTATCGCATCGAGCGACGGTGAGTTTATCCATGTATATGCGGATATGGGCACGGTCGGCAGGGTGTTCAGGAGCGGTCGTGGCGTACTCGAAAAATTAGCTAACCCGATTGCTATAGGCCACGTTCGTTATTCTACAAGCGGCTCGAGCAAGGCGGTCAATTCACAGCCGTTCTTTACGGAGTATTCGCGAGGCCAGGTGGCGGTCGCACACAACGGCAACATCATCAATGCGTCGCTGCTGCGTGATGAGTATGAGGCCTACGGGAGTATCTTCAAGACCACGTCAGATACGGAAATAATCAGCCATTTACTGGCCAAGCCCAGTCACGTTACCAAGCCGGATACGCTGGGGCACGTTCTGAATCACCTTCAGGGCGCTTACTGCCTGCTGTTTCTTTTTGCGGACCGGATTGAGGCGGCGCGAGACCCTTATGGAATCAGGCCCTTGTGCATCGGGCAGACACAAGAGGGCTACTGCTGTGTGGCCAGCGAGACCTGTGCGCTTGATGCAATCGGCGCCAAATTTATACGTGAGGTCGAGCCGGGTGAAATAGTAACTCTGAACAAGAAGGGTATTAGCAGCAGGTACTTTGTCAAGCAGGGAACGGTCAAGCCGGCGCATTGTCTGTTCGAGCATGTATATTTCAGCAAGCAGAACAGCACCATATTCGGGCAGAACGTGCACGAGTTCAGAAAGAAACTGGGCAAGCAATTAGCGAAAGAGCACCCTGCCGATGCGGATGTGGTGATACCCGTGCCCGATTCGGGGACGAGCGCGGCGATAGGCTATGCCGAGCAAAGCGGCATACCGTTCGATATGGGCATGGTGAGAAGTCACTACGTCGGCAGGACTTTTATCTCGCCGAGTCAGTCGCTGCGGGAATTACAAGTAAAACTGAAACTTGCCGTTGTTAGTGAAGTGGTGGCGGGCAAGCGAATTGTGGTGGTTGATGATTCGATAGTCCGTGGAACGACGACACGAGGCAAGATGCTGACGTTGCGAGAGGCCGGGGCCAAAGAGATACATATGCGTGCAAGCTGTCCGCCGATACGTTTTCCGTGCTTTTACGGTGTGGATTTTCCCACAAAACAAGAGCTGGTGGCCAACAACAAGACTCTTGATGAGATTCGTGCGTTCCTGGGTGTAGAGAGCCTCGGCTATATGTCACTGGAAGGGATGCTGTCGTGCGTATCGAAGCCGTCGGATAATTACTGCACGGCGTGCTGGAACGGCAAATACCGGATACCGGTGGACGTTCCCGTAAACAAGTTTTCGATGGAAAAGTATCAGATGGGTCTGTTCGAAAAAGGAGAAGAATTCTAACTCGATACCGGATACTCGATGAGCAAAGCGGTCACATACGAACAAGCTGGGGTAAGTATCGAGGCTAACGACGAGATGGTCGAGCGGATACAATCCTACGTTGCCGGAACATTCGGGCCGCGAGTGATGGAGCTGCCGGGCGGTTTTGCAGGGCTGTTCCGGCTGGATTACGACGAAAAACTCTTCAAAAAAAATTACAAGAGTCCTGTTCTCGTAGCATGTACCGACGGGGTGGGAAGTAAAGTTCAGCTTGCGGCAAAGATTAAGAAATACGATACAGTGGGCATCGATTTGGTGGCGATGAGTGTCAATGACATGCTCGTTCAGGGGGCGGAGCCGCTATTCTTTTTGGATTACATAGCAGTACACAAGCTCGTGCCTGAAACAATAGCCGAGATGGTCAAGGGTGTGGCTAACGGCTGTAAGACAGCCGACTGTGCGCTTATCGGCGGTGAGACTGCGGAGATGCCGGATACGTATCGGGAAGGCGATTTCGACATGGCGGGTTTTGCCGTGGGGATTGTCGAGAGAAAGAAAATAATCACCGGCAGGAACATACGCAAAGGCGACGTGATTCTTGGACTGGCATCGAGTGGTTTGCACAGCAACGGCTATGCCCTGACTCGCAGTATCTGTTTCAAGCAGCTTGGACTGAAGATGACCGACAAAATTACTGAGCTTGACGGGCAAATGCTGGGCGATGTTCTGCTGGAACCGACGCGGATATATGTCAAATCGGTGGTAAAATTGCTCAATCAATATAAAGTCAAGAAGGTAGTGCACGGAATGACGCATATTACCGGAGGCGGGCTTGCAGGGAATATACCACGCGTACTTCCGAAAGACTGTAACGCGGCGATAAACAAATCGGCGTGGCCGAGGCACAAGATATTCGAGTTTCTACAGGCACAGGGGCCGGTGGAAGAAGAAGAGATGTATCGCGTTTTCAATATGGGCATCGGGTTCGTTCTGATAGTGGCGGAAGACTTTGCAGATTCGATGGCTGCGAAGCTGGCGCGTTACGGTGAGAAGGTGTACAAGATAGGCAGAATAACAGGCGGGACGGGTAAAGTGGTGCTCAAATAACTTGACGCTCGATACCAGATTTTTGATACTCGATACACATAAATGAATGGATTCAGGCGGCAGGATTTTAGCAAAGGAGGCGAAGTATGAGCGGCATTTTCGGAGTGGTGTCAAAAGGGAATTGTGCTGAAACTCTGTTCTACGGCACGGATTACCATTCACATCTGGGGACGGAATACGGGGGTATAGCGGTACTGGGGGACGGTTTTAAGCGGCAGATACATAATCTCAGCCAGAGCCAGTTCAAGTCGAAATTCATCGACGACTACACAAACCTGCAAGGCAATAAAGGAATCGGAGTTATCAGTGACCTTGAAGAGCAGCCGATTCATCTGAATTCGAGATTCGGGCCTTTCTGCATTGTCACGTGCGGCTTTATCGAAAACACCAAAGAGCTGGCGGCATCTCTTCTGGCAAAAGGCCTGTCTTTTACAGAGGTCAGTAAAAGAGGAGTCAATACTTCGGAGCTGCTGGCAAAACTGATTAATCAAGGTGATGACTTTGTTGACGGCATCGAGAGGATGTTTGAGCAAATCGAAGGGTCGTGCTCACTATTGCTGCTCCATTCTGATGGTCTTTATGCGGCGAGGGACAGACACGGATATACACCGCTGGTCGTCGGCAGGCGCCGGGATGCATGGGCAGTGACGACGGAGACGAGCGCTTTTCCAAACAGCGACTTTGAGGTGGTGAAGTATATCGAGCCTGGTGAGATAGTCCTATTTAATGAAGATGGTATGCGCCAGATGCGCCGCGGCAGCGACGAAATAGACCAGATATGCGCGTTCCTGTGGATTTATACGGGTTTTCCGGCGTCGAGCTACGAAGGCATAAATGTGGAGATAGTCAGGGAACGATGCGGCAGGAGCTTAGCAAGGCGAGACAAGGATATAGAGGTCGATGTGGTCAGCGGAGTGCCGGATTCGGGGTTTGCTCACGGGCTTGGATACGCGATGGAATCAGGCAAGCCTTTCAGGCGTCCTTTAGTCAAGTACACGCCAGGCTACGGCAGAAGCTACACACCGCCCAGTCAGCAGAGGCGCGACCTGATTGCGAAGATGAAACTTATTCCAATAAGAGATGTCATCGAAGGCAACAGTATAGTCGTCTGCGAGGATTCGATTGTCAGAGGGACCCAGCTCAAGAACTTCGCGATAAAGAAACTGTGGGACTGCGGGGCAAAGGCGGTGCATATCAGGCCTGCATGTCCTCCGCTGATGTTCCCGTGCAAATTCAACCTTTCCACCCGTTCGATAAATGAACTTGCCGCGCGGCGGGCTATTCGGGCCCTCGAAGGCCACGACATCGAAGATGTCCGCGAATATATTGACTCGAACAGCGACAAATACAACAAGATGGTTGACTGGATTTCTAAAGACCTCGGTGTAACGACACTGAGATATCAGACGGTCGATGATATGGTGGCGGCAATCGGCAGGCCGAAGGAAAAACTTTGCTTGTACTGCTGGACGGGACAGTGTCCCAAACAAGGCACTTGTAAGCCTGCAATACACATAAAAGAAGTGAAGCAGCCGGCAGTCAAAACCCGCGCCGAGAAAGAGATTGGTGCTCAGCTTATTGCCGACAATACTGCGAAATAAGCCGCAATAAAATAGAATCATCTGAACAAGAGCATAAAGCGTGGAAAGGCCGGGCCAATGGCCAAGGCGGGCAAGGATGCAATTGCTGCGGTTATCTATATTATCTTTTGTGCATACCTTTTTCAGCCTTACTTCGTAACCTTCGATACCGCTCATTACTTAATACCCGTCAACTGCTGTGTCGGGGCCTTCGGGTGTTACCTTTTAAGTAAGCGGTGGGTGGCGGGTTTTGGCGGCAGATTCTTTGCGGGAGTGATTTACGGGTTCGGGCCTTTTATGCTTTTTCTGTGTGGTTCTAAATTTCATGAAATAGCGGGCAGTATGGCAGCGATTGTCCCGTGGCTGTTTTGGCCCGGTGCTTTCGGACCCAAAGGTAAATGGCAGTGGATAAGAGTACCCCTGGCGATTCTACCGTTTGTTGTTCTTGCGGGCCTTTTCAGGCTTGCAGGTCAGTTTGGTTTATATCCGATACCTACACAGATAAGAATCAGGATGTATGATTTGTCCTCTATTCTTGCACCGGCGGCGATGGTTACACGAGTGGATGTACTGGTAGGTTTCTATCATGTTGCTATCGGCGCACTGATAATCGGTCTGGCGATGCTCGCAGTGTCGCGAAGGTATAGCGTGATGTTCATTTTTGCCCTTGGCGTGGTGTTGTTGGTTTTTGACACCTTTTCCGGTGTTGCTCGAATCATCTGGTTAACCGTGCCGGTATTGTGCTGTGCGGTTCTGATTGGAGAAGGAATAGAGGGGATAATACACTGCGGATACAGTGACAGGAAATGGATATTGGCAAGTTCGATTGTGCTGCTGGCCTGTGCGATAGTTGCCCTGCTGTTCGGCACAAAGGCAACGCATGTTTTTGCGGGACTCGGTTCGAGGTACACGAGACTGTTTATAGAAGCGGCGCAGATGTACGTGGCGGGGGCAATAGCAACAGGAGTCGTTTTCTTCCTGGCGAGAGGCAAAAGCCGGCTTGCGTGGCTGCGCGTGGCGATTGTCTGTTCTGCGATTGCAGTCGATGTATTCCTCGGCGCGGGACACGTCGTTGACAGTGTGATGCAAGATATTGCTTCTGAGAAGACTTTCTCAAAAGGTCTCGCGTTCAACGGGGCCGAGCGTGAAACGGCCGTCACCGCGCATAAAGTCGATGATTTTATCGAGCTGCTGGTTGATAAAACGAGTGTCGTTCGAGACCAGGGCTATTGCGATTACCGCGCTGGTCCTGGCGTCGTTGTGGTCCACTTCGGAAATCGAGATGTTGAACCTGTTTTTGAGTCTTTCAATAACACTCTTTATAATTCTTCGCTTATCTTTAAGTGAGGTTATCCCCTGCAGATAAAGCTGAGTTGTCATTACTCCAACGACCATGAGCTTTTCCAATTTCAGCGGTTGTATCAATAGTTTATCGACGGAGGTATTTTAGGTGTTATTCGCAAAGATTTCAACAGTGTGCCAAGGCGAAAATCAGAAAGGTTGAAGGTCGGGGCGATTTGGATATAATCTATTACGCTCGATGCAGATGGAATCACGCAGGCGTTATACGATATTTGCGGTAAGGGAATATATCATGGCATTGAGAAAGCGAATACCTGTGGTGGTTGTCGCCGAAGATGAGCAGTTCCGCGAGTCGGTCCGGTATAATCTCTTTCTTGACGGCTTTGAGGTTGCCACGGCTGCAAGCGGTCCTTTGGGCCTGACGCTCGTTTTAACGAATCCGCCGCAGCTTGTGCTGCTGGCATGTTCGGATTGGGTCGAGACAACAGAAAAGCTAAAGCGGGACGCACACACACGACACATACCTGTCATAGTTTGTACCGCAGGTGAGACAATCGGTGAAGCTGAAGAGGCTCTATCTTTTGGGGCGGATGAGTGTATCGGCAAATCGTTCAGGCCTGATACGCTCGGTAAGACGGTTCGTGAAAAGCTCAAAAAATGCCAGAAGCAAATTAAGAAGGCGCAGAAAGTAAAGCGAATTCCCATAGTTGTTATCGACGACGATGCAGGCCTGCGTCGGGTGGTGGAGTTTAATCTTACGCGGGACGGATTTGAGGTCCACGGCGCCGCGGACGGCAAGAGCGGAATCGAGCTGGTCAGGCAAATCAGGCCTCGGCTGGTGCTTCTGGATATTGTGATGCCCGGTATGGACGGGCTGGAGGTTCTGTCGGCTCTCAAATACGACGCCAGGACAGCGAATATCCCTGTGATAATGCTTACGACGGAAACTGCGATAGGGACAATAGACAGGGCTTATGAGATTGGGGCGGTGGACTATATCACCAAGCCGATTCGGGGACGTAAGCTGGGTGATACACTAAAGGAAAAACTCAAAAGCTTAAGGAGTAAGGGTAAATGAAGTTAGCTGAATATTTCGCCAAAGCAAAAGGAATAGGTATTTTAGGCACGGCTGATGCGAAGGGTAAGGTTGACATTGCGATTTATGCAAAGCCGATGGTCGTCGATGAAAATACGATTGCGTTAGTGATGCGGGAAAGGCTCAGTCACCAGAATATCCGGCATAACCCCAACGCCGCTTATATGTTCATCGAAGAACCGGATGATAACAGAGGACTGCGATTGTACCTGACGATGATACGCGAAGAGACGAATAGTTCTATTGTTGAGAAGATTATAGAGGAGCACCCGGAAATCTGCCCTTACCCGGACGAGGCCAACAAGTACCTTGTACATTTCAGGGTTGACCGCATTCGCGAGCTCGTCGGCGGTAGAGAGCTGTAGGAACAGTTTCGAGTTCTTTTAGTCATAAAAGGAAAAATGGGAACTATATTGTGGATTTCAAGCGCTGTCGTAGTTTTCTATATAATTGTTACAGTAATGGTATTTGCTGAAAACAGGCGCCTTTCCAGGCTTGTTCTTAAACGTACTGATTGCGAGGAGAAGCCTGAAGACGCAAACAGGTGGGCAGTGGATAATGGTTTTGAGTTTGTGGGTTGTTACACAGTACAACTGACTTCTTCACATTGTACTATATGGTCATGGCAGAGAACTGACAGGTCTACATTTTTCTGCACGTACTACAGGAGGAGCAAAGACATAGCAATGGTTACGTATGACCTGTTTACCCTGTTTGCACAGGGAATTTCGCTAACCACCAGTAACTCGAAAGACGGGCAGGGTTCTCCAAGAAAACCGGGTGCATATATGCAGACTTTTAGCAAGTTAGATTTTGATGGCAGGTGGCACGAACATATAGAAAGTGAGAATTATTTAATGGATTCTGGTCAAGCTCAGCTTGAAATCAATGAAAACGACTTTGTCAAGAGCTTTGAAAAGGAAATACACGAATACGCACAATATACACGCACAACACCTTTATGGCCTCTGCTTTGGCCTTATTGGTATTTTATACATAAAAACTTGCGGCACGGCAAGTCAATCTGTATTCAACACGAAAAAGGAATGATAAAACTGCCAAATGAACTTACAGAACAAGAAAGAGAATTCATCGAGTCTTTAAAGGCCAATGACCAACAGGAACATGATTTTGGCCAAAGGACTTAGTTTTTTTAAGATTTGGCGGGCACTATTGGTATATATAAGATGGTATATCTTGAACGTTTTGGAGTTTTGAGAGTCGAATGGCAGAGTCGCCGGAACAAGTTGAAGTAAAACGAGTTGAAAAACAAGTCGAACAGGCTGCAAATAAGCCTTCGCTAATTGAGCGTTTATATGCAGCGATTTTCCCGATTCTCGGCGGGCTGATTCTCGATTTTGCGGATTTGGCTACATTCGGACCGGTCGGTATTTATACGGGCATGATTGTCGGCTGTACAATAGGCTGGCTGATAAGCGGGATATATGAGTTTTCAAGAAACGGACGTCTGATTTTTTCTTTGTTGGCAGGGATTTATTGTACTATTCCGGGTACGTTCTTTCTGCCGCTTGCGACTGTGATATCGGCAGTAGCCCGATTCCGTGAAAAATCTCAATCAGATGGAAAGGACTCACAGGGAACGGTAAGGCGATAAGAACGCCATGATTGACAAGATGGTCAACGGCGGCTTCGGTTTTCACCCGGTTTGGAAAAACATAATTCAATCACTCAATAATCTGAACGTCCGAGGACTCAGAGAAAAAATCTCAGATGACGGCAAGCCTGTTATCCCAGAATAGTCCGGGCCCTGAGTCTTGAGAAATACTGCATTTATCTACCCACAGAAAATCCATGTGAATTAGCAAATTAAGCTATTGACGAATAGATCAATCTACAATTATACTAATCCCGTTAACCTAAAAATATCCTTTCTAAAAAGGTATATTTAATGAAATGGACTATCAATTATCTCGAAGAAGAAGGTGTCGTATTTATAAAAACATCCGGTGTTACAATATGGGACGAACAAAAGCAAATGTGCCATGAGGCATTTCACTTCGCACAGGAACATAACGCACACAAATATCTTGCAGACCATCGAGGCCTTAAGGAGGGACTTTCTGTCCTACAGGTAGATAATATGCCCAGGATGTTCAGGGAAATTGGATTAGGCGCCGAGGATAAGATAGCCATTTTGTATGGTCCGGCCTTGGAAAAAAAGTTCAAATTTTTCCAGGGTGTATCCAATTTCGCACTGCTCAATTTTCGGCTTTTCACTGACAAAGACAAGGCAATGGCCTGGCTGAAATCGGGCAGGTAACATTCATCAGGTCTTTAATTCTGTGACGAGTTTTTTGGTTTCTGCGGACTGGTTCTGCTGGGCCTGGTTGAAGGCTTCAGTTGAGCCGGGATTCTGTGTCTTGAACAGCTCGTTGTTCTGAATAACTTCCTTGAGGGCCTGCGATTTTGCCTTTGCGTCTTTGAGGAATTTTACTGCCTTGGTGCCGTAGACGCCTCCGACCAGAGCGCTTATGCCTATGCCAAGCTCTAAAAGAGAATCGGCGATATCCCACGGGTCGGGCCTTTGTGAAGACTCGATGAGCGAGGTCTGGGCAATATCATAATTCGACTGAAGCAAGACATCCTGCGGAGTATAAGCCTGGGGCAATTCTGAAGGCAGGCCGAAGTAAGCGGTGAAAGAATCGCTTTGCAGATGGGCCAGCTCGGTAAGGGCCTGGAGCTGAGGCGAAGTTGATTCATTCTTTGCTTCCTGGGCTGCGAACATCGTAGCCCGCTCGTGAAGGTAGGCGTTTTTCTTCTGGATTTCGCTCGGTGCGAATCGCAGTGTTTCACAGCCTGCGAGAAAAACGAACGTCAGAATTAGTGTTAATGCGATTTTTCGCGGTGTGATTTTGATTTTCATCATTGTTCTCCTTAAAAGTGGTGTAAGAGAAAATTTTTTGTTATAATTCACAGGTTACCGAAACCGGAGAATTCGTAAGTATTTGCCATGGACACAGCGAGGGATTTCAAACCTGAAACGATATTGCTCTGGCGTAAAATCGCCGATGAGCCTGAGGCACAGCGGATAATTAATCTTTTCCCATCCG
>CAYSTP010000037.1:0-15569 GCA_964434085.1 uncultured Pirellulales bacterium | reverse complement strand
AGAAAATAGCTGACAAACCCGGCTGGGCGCCTATAATGGCGTTGAAACTAACCTGTAGGAGACATAACGATGTGTGAGACCTGCGGCTGCGGTGAAAACCAAACCGAAAAGACATTCGAAGATAAAGTGTCTGAAGTAATCGATTCAATCCGTCCCGCCCTGCAGAACCACGGCGGCGATATAGAATTGGTCGGCACCGACGATAAAAATAATGTAAATGTCCGGCTCCAGGGCGCCTGCCAGGGCTGTCCCGGCGCAAAGATGACTATGACAATGGGCGTTGAGAGAATCCTGCGCGAAAGGGTGCCCGAAGTAAAACAGGTCACCGCCGTCGATTAATCCGCCGATTCAGCAGGCGGCTTTTTGAGCCTGAAGATATTGATAAACTGCCTGTCGCTTGCGCGAATCTGCGTCACAAACTCATAAGGACCTATATCTTGTGGGTAGGCCAAGACCGCGATATTTTTCAGTCGCCATCGCTTGTAATACAAATCGTTCGGCACCAGGCCCAGCCTGGAGTCCCAGGCAACATAGGTGATATCCTTCTCGTAGCAGGCCTCGACAAATTCAACGGGACTATTAGCGTCAATACTGCCGGTAAGAACGAACCGGTCCTTGTACGCAGGTGCGAAAATTCTCGCGACATTCGACATCGTTGTGGCCATCTTTCCTGAACCCTTTACATTTGCCACATACCAGTCGGCCAGCATCCTGAATTCTATATCCCGCTGACCGGTGCCCATAACACGCACCAGGGTGAACTGACTGGAAACTATAATCAAACATACAATCGCGGATACACACACGTCTGTCAGACAGAATCTCGCTTTGTAAACAAGCCGGTAAAGTATGAAAATCAGAACAACAGCCCCCGCCGCAACATAAGGCATGTACGCAGAGTGCGGGCTTATCTTCGCAGCCGTGGGCAGGTATGGAACTATCTGTACCAGCCACAGCACCAAAAGCAGCGATAGAATAACCTGGGCCGAAACAGTAATTGCCCTGGGAATCCTGCCGTCTTTGTTTATCAACGCCCAGAGGCCCTGAAAACCATACAGACATATAAGCAATACTATCCAGCACACGGCAACGCCGTGTCTTCCTATCAGACTTGCCTGGATTGCGTGAATAATAAGATAAAGCAGCAGGAAGGTAAAAAGGGCCAGAATATGCCAGTGACGCTTAATGAGCCCATAAATCATCCCGAACGCAAAACTGGCGGCGGCCACAACCTTACTGAGAGCGAACAGAGACTTGAAAGAGTCCTGCGAAGCGGTAGGCTTGAGCATAAATAATGGACTGATACCCACCTGCCAGAGAAGCTTGATATATTCGGCGAAGACTATTTTCCCGCCGGTCCTGGCACCCAAGTCTTTGAGATAATGGCCCCCGCCCACCGCAGACCAGCTCAGTACGGTTCCAAGCATCCATAAGCCCAATGGAGCCGAGGCAGCCGCAGCCAACAAAAAGGCCAGGAAACGCCCCTTTTTGTCTTTGGCGTATATCATATCCATTATGAAAGCAACCAGTATAAGTATAGCGCCTTCGTACCGGGCCATCGACGCCAGCGAGGCGAACAGATAGGCCCACCTGGAGCGTTTGAAAAGAAAAAAGAAGGTGAGCAAAATAAAAAACAATAGCGTCGTCTCTACAATCGGCTCGGCCAGCATTTGAAGCGTCCAGGGATTGACTGCTACAACGACCGCCACCCACAAAGCCGGCTTGCCGACTACCTGTCTGCCCACAAGCCAAATCAGCACGATATTGAACGGGTGAAGAATAGCATTCAGCAGCCAGCCGGCCGTTAAATCCGGATGCTGGCCGCCAACCAATGAGCTCAGGCCTATCTGCAACAGGCCTAAAACCGGAAGGCGCTTATAGCTCGAAGGCAAATCAAAGGACGCAATCTGCCGCGCCACCTGAACAAAGCCGGTAAAATCAGGATTGGGCACCACCTGATGACCAAAATATACCACCGACTGATACACCCCAAGGCCCAGAAGTACGAGAAGAAAACACAGCTCCACGGCGCGAAGCTGTTTTACTGCAGGCTCGCAAATCTCGACCCTGCTACCGGATTTCTTCGGTCGTTTTGTCATAGCTTATATCAACCAGCCAAAAAGCCAACAGCTATCCGTCAATCCGTTAGGCTCTTCTCTTGCCCAGAACCATTAACCACGGCAGAGGTTTCTTTTGCCGTACGACGTCAAAGTAATCACCAACCAGAGACATAAAGGCCCTGCCGTTCCAGTGGTTCATATGTCCAGGAGTATTACCCAGATGTTTTAGATATTTACCGCGAAGCATATTAAGAAACCGCCAGAGCGGCTCGTTAGGAACACTCATCAGACAATACCTGCCCGTAATTTCCCTGAGCCTGTCCAGCGCCTCCTTCGGTCTTTCCAGATGTTCCAGGACCTCGCAGCAAACGACCAGGTCAGCCGTATCGGCCTTGTTCAAATCATATATGTCCCTCACATAGAACCTGACCGGCGCGGCATTATGTCTTTCTTCCGCCATACTAATAATCCTGGCGGAAAAATCGCACGCCCTGACGTTATCGGTGATACCCAGCGAAGCCAGATGAGCAGCCAAATTCCCTTCGCCGCAGCCGACCTCGACAATTGACGATATATCGTCCCTCAACGGCTCGATTAGCTCCTGCAGGCACCGCAGAAAATTATTCATCAATCTCCCGGCGATGGGACTTTTCGAATCGTATTTGTTCTCGACGTTTCCTGTGATAATGCCATTGTCTATAATGTGCGGCATCGGCAGGGCCCTTAATCCGTCGGCGGTTCCACTGATTTTTACGCCGGTCTGAGTGGAGATTGCAGCATCAATCGCGCTTCGATTGCTCCGTCTCTTTCTTTCGTATCCTGTATTGCAGGTCTTCAAGAAGCTTACGGTTTACCGACAGCAGGTCCGCCATAAAGGCAATCAGCATGGTCTGAAAGCCCATAGCCAGCAGCGCCCCGCAGAGAATCACTGATTGAACATGTCCCCTGCCGGTCCCCGTAAACACAAAATACAGGTACCTCAACCCCAGAATAACACCGGCGCCAAAAAGTGTCAGACCTATGGTCATAAAAAAACGGAACGGTTTATACGTAACAAAAATCCTGAATATGGTAACAATCGACTTATTGACATAGCTGAACATGTTTTTTACCAGCCGAGAAGGCCGCAGGTCCTTATTGACCCGAACGGGGACGGCACACAACGCTATGTTCTTTTGCCCCGCCTGAATTATTGTCTCAAGCGTGTAGGTGTACTCATTGAAGACGTTCAGGCGCATGGCCCCGTCTCTGCTGACCGCCCGAAATCCGCTCGGCGCGTCCGCAATATCGGTCTTGCTGACGATTCTTACAACCCTGCTGCCGAGGTTCTGCAGCAACTTCTTCAGTACCGAGAAATGCGCTATCTGTTCAATCGGCCGGGTGCCTATGACGTAATCGGCTTTACCCTGCAGAATCGGCTCGACCAGTTTTGCAATGTCGGACGAGTTGTACTGATTGTCCGCATCGGTGTTTACAATAACATCGGCTCCGAGTTTTACACACGCATCCAGCCCGGCCGTGAATGCCCTGGCCAGTCCCTGGTTGTTGATGAGATTTACGATATGGTCGACGCCGTGCTCCCCGGCGACCTTTACCGTCGCATCCGTGCTGCCGTCGTTTATGACCAGCCACTGTACACAATCGAAACCTTCAACCTGCCTGGGCAGCTCGGCGAGTGTAACCGGCAGGGTCTGGGCCTCGTTGTAGCAGGGGATTTGAATTATTAGCTTCATCTCTTCGGTCCATAAGTGTCTTTAAAGTCTCGCAGCTTATCTCTCGCAGCACGCCTTTTTCAGTGATAATTGCTGATACATACCCTGCGTCAACAACATCAAAAGCCGCATTATACGCCCCGACACCGGCGGGGGCAACTGCCTTAACCGCAAGACGCCATCTATGACGAGCGCCGCTTCAACAACATCCGATGCCGAATTATACAGAAGTTGACAACAGATGGGGTAACCCTTTTTCGTTCAAGTTAAGCTGCTCCATTTTCTCTTCTTCAATAACTATTTTCATTGCGCAAGGCAAAATCAACAAGCCATCGTGCTACGGTCCCTTCTCGTAAATTGTTACAGCGTCGCGTGCTATCCATGGCAATCTAACCCCCCAGCCAGCAAGACCTAATATACTACGCCCCGGCCAAATATACCTGTTCTCAAAACGAGCGACTTGCCTGTAATCTATGACGCCTTGCTCTAATGCGGCGCGGAATCTTTGACCATCTTCTTCGGAATACCAGGTGAGAATAACATACGGAGGCGCGTTGAATCCGCCCGAGCTCATTACATCAGGTGACGGCACTTTCCAGGGACATAAGAAGAGATATCCTTGAACATGAAGGCGCGGCGCATAGGAGATATTTCGAATCGGACAGGCAATGACAGTACGGCGGTCAACGTTTTCGGCGACCCACTTTTCAGCGCGGATACGCGGCTCAGAGAGCATCTCCAAATCCAGCGCAACGCAATAGAGCAGAGACAACCCATAAACCAACACCAGAGGCACGGCACGGAGAAATATACTTTTCTCCTGCCGCCTGAGAAGGTCGGCGAAGGTTTTACCAACGAGGACGGAGAATCCTGCAAGGGCCGGCAAAAAGTATCTCGGAAGCACCATTCGAATGTTAATCACTACTAACACATAGAACGCAACAACAGGAAAAGCAAAAAAAGCTGCACGAGTTTTATACTTTCCGCAGCACCAGATTAGCGATGCGACAACCATCATCAACATCGGCCAGCCAAGTGAAACATAGATGTACCTGCAGGCATCACAAAACAACGGCCATTGTCCGCGAAAGTCTTTATTAAAATCCTTCACTCCATGCTCAATCCATACCGTCATCCTCTCTCGAAACGCCTGCGGAGAAGTAAGCAGCCCCTGCATAAGTGCGTAGACAAACAGGAAAATCAGAATACCAACAACCAGTTTCGTCGAAAAAACGGACCACATCGCCTTGCGCCAACCCGCTCCATCCTTCAGCGATTTTTCTGTTTTCACAAAGCAGTAAGCAATACCCGTTCCAACCAGATATCCACCGACCGCGTCTTTCGTACAAATGCTAAAGGCAAAACAGAAACCCATTAGAATGAAGTGACGCCATTTACCCACATATATGCTTTTAGCCGCAAAATACAACCCCCACGAGTACCAGAAGACATACGGTATATCCACATTACCCAGATGAGAGTAAAACACAAAAAGTGCCGAAAACGACAGGGCCAGCGCCGCAAGAAAGGCGGCCAACCTGTCTGAAAAAAACGCACACGTAACGGCAAATACTGCAAGTACAGCACCTACGCCCATACACAAAGATATCAATCTGGATATCTTTGCCAGAGTATCGTATCGTGACAGGTCCAATACAACAGATGTTTTAGCACCGGTCCGCCCGTCTATTTGATAAACGGGCTCTTTCTCCCAATGCTTAATCAAAGGCTTATAAAAGACAGCGCTAATCAAGTACTGGCCGCGCGGATATTTGGTAGTCCATTCCCCGAACAATCGGGGTAATTGCCGAACGGTCGTGATGCCCTCAATAGAATCAGCCGCCCAGGGCACGAAGCCCGTTCTGCCCCATCCTATGCCGACCCCAAATAGAGTGCCGCTAACCAATATCAACACCGCAATCAACAGGTAATTACATCGTTTGCGGGTTTGCTTTACGCGCAAAGGTTTGCCATTCTTCATTTGCTTTCTGCCGTGATACAATATCATTGCTCGCACTGAGGAGCTTTTCCAAGAACAATAACCGTATTCCAGCAAAATCTTCTCAAAAAAGGTATCCGTTTAAGCAGAAAATTATCCACCTTTAGCAGCTTTTTGTAAGCGGGAGCAAGACCGTCCGCGTCGGCTATAACTTTCTTCCAATATCTTTCCTTCCTGGGGCTTATGCGCTTTACAACAAAAAAATATATAAAAATCAGTTGAGTAGCCAGCCAAAATTCAGTGTGTTTAACGCAGGGAAACAATTTTTTTAAATATCGAAAATCACGAAAACTAAACGGCTCCTCGTTTTTTGTGCGTACGGTTTTGGCAAGCAGCCTATAGATACTTATCACGGGATTGTAGCACAACGGCTCAATAAAAATGGCTCGTCCACCGGGTTTTAGGACACGGTATATTTCATCATAGGCCTTTTTGCGGTCCAAATGGTGCAGGACACCGTTACCAAAAACGTAATCACAGCAGTTGCTCTGCAAATTCATGTCTTCGCCTGTTATTAATTTGGTATCGATTTTGACATTCCATTTATCCGCCAACCGGTTTGCGACATTAAGCATCTCGTTAGAAATATCTGCTGCCGTTACTTGCGCCCCCTTTAGAGCAAAGTAAACGGATGCCTCACCCGCCCCACAACCCAGGTCAAGAATACGTCTTCCTGTGATATCCCCCATCTCACCGACGGCATACCTGTTTTCTATGGCGGTCACGGCCTCGAAACTTTCATGAACTAACAGGCGGTTAATATCCATGTTAGAAGCCCAGGCATCATGAAATTCAGCTTCATTGGCAAGTCTTTTTCTCGTCTTGCTAATTTGCATCCTTAACTTAACGAGTCTGTAGAACGTCCAAATCAGAACAAGCGGATTGTGAACTTCCGACTTCTCGGACTCACGGTGAAAAATTTCCAGCGGAAATTCCGCCACCTTCATCCCCATAGCTTTTGCCCTGGCTATAAGCTCCGTGTGGGTCAATGAACCGTCCGACTCCAGATAGCCAACTTCCACGGCCTTGCTGCGAAGCAATGCCTTATAAGGACAGTCAATGTCCTTGAGCCGAACACCGAACAGGAACCTAACTAATTTATGCCAGCCCCAATTGTATATAGAAGCACGCATACCCCCCTTCAGTACCGGGCGTATCCCGCAGATTAAATCATAATATCGAAGACCCAGCACCATCTGCTTAACGCTGTTCGAGGTAATAATATCCTCGGAAAAGCACAGTACGAGTTTTTCATATTGTGCGCATTTCAATCCGGCCCGAAGAGCCGACGAATAAAAATTGATGGTATCTTGCCTTATTTGACGGGTGTCTTTAATGTTACTTATAATGTTTTCCACCCGGTCGCTTTGACTTCGGTGATACACGATTATTTCGTAATCACAACCCAAATCACTGCACAGTTCATTCATAATATGCATCTGAGCGCGCAAGCCATCACCCGGTTCCTTATTAATTATTATGAATGATACTCCCTCCTTCATCTCCATAACTCGAGCTTCCTTAAGTTGGTATCCCGCACTTAACCTCCCTCAACCGCGATGCGGCTATTTTTCTTCAGGTAAAATAACATGCTTATCTCAAACCGAAATTTACCTTATCAGGCATTCGATTGTGCGACCGGGCAGCCTAACCCAGCTATAATATCAAAATTTCCCTCGAATCGCAATCTGTCGAATCCCCTTTCATAAATCCTGTTCATTTATCACCCGTCACCTGAAAAATCCGGACTAAATTTTTTTTAGTTCTATCGTCTGAAACATCGCTATCCACCTGTTTACAGGAGACAGAATGTATTCGATGCCGCGTACCAAGCGGTAGCAGAACGACGGTACAAGCTGCCGCAGTGTAAAACCGCCGCTAAGCAGATAGGCAAAAGGCGTATGAAGCTCTATGCTTTCCACCGACAACTGCGGGTGCTCCCTGTCAAATCTGTCCCTGTCGCGGTAGAATATTATCCAAGGCAGCGCCCCGTTGCCTCCTGATAACGGGCCGCCCTGTTCAAGGGACCAGTCCGCCTTTGTATCGAAAGATTCATGATGAAAGTTTTTATAGACAAATCTCGACCAGGCCGTGTTCGCCGGCTCAATCATCACTATCTTGCCGCCGTTTCTCAAACAACGAACCGCCTCATCAAAAAAACGGCCCGGTTCGCTGATGTGATGCATTACATCAATCATTACGATCGCGTCGACGCTTGCCTCTTCAAACGGCATCTCGCACGCAGAAAAAACCTTATCAACATTGGAAAGCTCGAGTACGTCAGACGTGATTACACTTGGCATCATCTGCTTCAGAAAACCTCCGCCGCTGCCAAGTTCCACTATCACCCCGTCTTCATTTGCCCTGCCAAGACGAAGCAACTCGTTATAAAAGTCCGTGTATAACTTCTTCAAAAACGTCTTCTGCTCGATAATCCTGCCGTGAAGAAGTGTCACTGCCGGCGTGTCAAGGTCATCGATATTCCGCGTCTCAGGTAATTTGAGCCATTCCAACAACTTCACATCCGCTCCAGACCAAACCCTCTAAACAGATACCCGCAACAGTCCAAGCATATTAACCAATTGTTCCGCCGCCCGGTAGGCAAATGTATCATCTGCGGAAACTCAACGAGGTTCTATTACATCAGCCTTGTAGATTTCCACCTCTGCCAGAGCAATATATCCTGCGCCCCGCGTTTGAAGGCAAACATATCGGGCGGTTACATCTGTTGTTTCAAGCTCCCACCTGTCGCCCTGACTACGAGATGTTATTGTTGCCAGGCGTCTCCACCGTTTGGCGTCACTGGAGGTCAGGACATCGAACGGATAGCCCATCTCTGCGCTGTCTTGCCCCTTTTTGACGAGCACTATTTTCCCAATATGCTCGACCTTACCCAAATCAACTATCCACCAGGCATGCTCCTGAGTGCCTGTCGTAAAACCATAGTATGGGTGCCTTGAGCCGTCCACACCGCGCGAGCTGTGCTGGTTATACGCCTCGCTTTTCAAACTCATAGACGTATTCTTGCCATAAGCCAGATTGTACTGCGAATTCAAATGCGGCCCTGTATCCGCACTGCTCCACGAGAACTTTGTCCCTATATTGCCGCCTCCATACAGGCTCCGGCACCAGACAATAAACAGAAGGATAAAACAGGCCGACGCCAGAACAACCGAGACATACCGCAATGCTCTCGGCCTGACCGACGTCAAACACACGATAGCAACCAATGCCCCCACGATACACGTAATCGCCGTGCCTACAGCCGCCGGCCGAGACCAATACCTCAACTCAATATGATGTCTGCCCATCGGTACCCACATACATTGTTCGATGCCGTTGCAGCGATATACTTGTGCCCTGTCTCCATCAACAAAAGCCCGCCAGCAACTCGAATATGGGTATGAGAAAACAAAAAAACAGGATTGGTCCGTCGAAGTATCAAACTTTAAATTGTTGTACGAGTTGTAGACCAGGTCAACAAAACGCCCGGACATTTCTGTCTCGACATCCGTTACCTCCCTTGCCTGCGCCTGGTCAAACCCCTCAACATATATGTGGTCGATATTCCGGGATACAGCTAAACTCTCGTATGCCTCGCCGGGCGAACCGACACATGTATAGCTTGTGGCAAAACGACCCAGACTGGGTTCCATAAATGACCACTTCATATGCTCTTCGAGCATTTCCCGCAGCCAAAGCCCCGGGGGTGCACGGTATTCCATGAATTCCTGCTGTAATTTCTCCATTTGTTCATAAGTCTGTCCCCCATGCCCCGCTTTTACCACCCACGTCCCGTAGCGAAGAGCACAGGCTACCTGAGTCACTACGGCGCCGATAAGTATAAGGGCTATGACAGGCCTTGAACGCCCAAAAGACCTGAACACGAAAAATGCCAGCAAGCTCACCGCTCCCGCCATCAGGACAATCATCTTTGCCGTCTGAGGGATGTTTTGATGAATCCTGGCGGGAGTCCATCGGCCCAAAACGGGTTCAATATCCCTCGCCGTCAGGACGCAGACCGGGACAAAACATATAAAAGCAATTACAGCCAGAATCGCCAGGGGGTCCGGTTTCCATACGCTCGAACCTTTACGCCGTGTGAAACCCTGGGCCTTCGAGCCCCAGGCCAACAGCAGGAAAAATAAAAACGGCAAAAGCACATTCAATCTGCCCGGCACCCGGAAACTCCGGGCGAACGGAAAATATTTCCAGAAATAATAGTAGAGCGGACCATTCGCCCCCAGTGATGTAACATAAACCACAACACCCGCCAGCCATACAACCCAGATAACCCATGGAACGCGTATCCGTAACAAAACCAGCAACGGACTAAAAACGGCCAGAATAATCAAAGAAGACCCGCCGAAAGCGCCGTGAACTTCGCTTTGGTACAGATTGAAAAAGTTACTTATATGACCGAGAAGTGAATCATGATAGTAGCACGCACGTTCAAAACTCCAACCAGACGCCCGCCCGCCTTCCTGCATATACTCGAAATAATACGGAAAACTATACCATGATGCCAGCGCCAGGCCTGCAAGGACCGCAAGGGCAATAGTGAAATAATACCGCAGCAGCAATCGTCCGCTCAGTTTCACTTCATCCTCAAGTACCACGGCCAGATAGTAAGGCGCAATGAGTCCGAAAAATGCCGCACCCAGAAGCCCAAAGAATGCAATCTGAGGGTGCCCACCTGTTACGAGCAGGTACGTGCATACAATAATCAGCACAAAGCTCAGTTTCTTCCTGTCGGTCAGAAAACACCACCCAAGCGCCGCGCACAACACCAAAAACGCAACGTAATTCTCCAATGAAGCTGCGTACCGGAACATATCCAGCATCCGCAGGTTATACACCGTGATAAATGAAACCACTAATGCCATAGTTGTTCCGAGCCGCAATCTGCGCAGGAACAAATAAAGAACAAGGTTGCAAACCCCCAGCGACACAAGGCGAAGCAGAGTTCCTATCTCGTAAGCATGCCCGGTCCAGTAGCCCGGCGTCAGGGCAGCTATCCACGAAATCGGATGATACATCTGCCCAAGCGTCAATACGCTCGATGTCCAGCCGCCGTTAAAACCGGGAGCATACAAAGGAAACGTGCCGTGCTCCAAAGAAAACCGCAGATAAAGCTGCATGTTTATCCAGAAGTTCTGATAGTCGTTGCCCAACGTGTATTTGCCGACAAGGGGCACCATCCAGTAGAAAACAATAAATGGAAGAATCAGAAGAACAAGCACCACCCACAATTGTCGCCGGTATGTCGCCTCACTGAGGCAATCCGACACCTTCTCTGGGCCGCTCTCTGCACCTTGGCCTTGTGAAATGCCCATAAATACCCCCTCACGCCCTGCCCAGCCACTTGATTTTCTTAAACGCCACCCAGCTCATTTTCAGCAGCAGCCAGCCATGCCGAAATCTGCTGATATTCGTTGTACCGTAAGTCCTCGCTTTATATGTAACCGGCACTTCTGTAACCTTCAGATTCTGCTTGACCGCGCCGAATATCAAATCGAAATCACCGAACGGGTCGAACTGGCCGAAATACGAACGGTTCGCAGCTATTATCTCGTAATTCTTTTTGCTCAGCATCTTCGTACCGCAAAGCGTGTCACGGAATCTCTGGCCTAACAGCCAGCTAAACAACGCGCCAAAGAACCTGTTACCCAAAAGATTGAGCAGTCGCATCGCCTGTCTTTCCATCGGATAAACCAGCCTGGACCCGTTTATGTACTCACCCTTACCATCTCGAATCGCGGCAAAGAACTTCGGCAAATCCTCAGGCGGCGCCGTCAAGTCCGCATCCTGAATCACCAGCACATCTCCTTTCGCCGCGGCAAAGCCCTTTCGGACTGCATCTCCTTTACCCACACCGTCGCCTTGATGAATCAGTCTGATTGAACGCTCCGGATAGGCTGCTATCTGTCTTTCTATCTCCTCGGCCGTGCCATCCGTACTATTGCCGTCAACAAAAATTATCTCGGTGTCTCTGCCCATCCGTGGAATCCGCCGAATTGCATCGGCAATGTTATCTCGTTCGTTTCTGCACGGTACTATCACCGATACCGACAAATCAGCGTCGGCTTTCGGCTTCGGCACAGGCCTGGCCACGACGAAATTCACCAGATTCAAATGCCTGAAACCCGGAAGCAGCGATAGAAAATAGTTGAAAATCGAAGTCAAAGGCCAAATCCGTTTCGGCACCATCACATACGAATCCCTGCGAACCGTTTCAAAACCGGCCAGATGAAGCAGATTCATAATATCCGCCGGCGGAAGCCAGTTCTGATATGAGTAAGGTCTGCGCACACCAACCAGAGACCCCAGGCGAAGCACATACTCCCACAGATAGCTGTAATACGTTATTACAACGCGGGTATCCTCGGTGCAGACCCGTCGCACCCTTTCGAGAACCCGCTGAATGTCGTGCCATCGCCCCAGAGAATTGCATATCAGCACATAATCGAATTGCTCATCCAGCTCCAGTTCGTGCGGGTCCATGCAATGAAAATGCAAATCCCTAAAGCGGCTCTTCGCCACTTCGATAACTTCACTACCGGCATCGACCCCCACGCCGTACGACGGCGAGACGGCTGCCAGAAGGTCGCCGCACTCACATCCGACGTGCAGGACCCTGCTGCTCGGCCTGACCGCGAAACGATATATCCGCTCAAGCCACCTGTAATAATACGAGTTGCGCCGCCGCCATCTCAGAATATCCCGGCTGCTAAGACTCTGGTCCGACTGCTGTAATGACTCTTCACGGCCTTCGGTCATAAATCACTCTTTCAGAAGCTGCAATATCTTCTGCTCATTCGGCGACTTTACAACGCCTTTTTCAGTTATTATAGCTGTGACCAGCTCCGCCTCAGTGACGTCGAACGCCTGATTATAAACACTTATACCCGCAGGGGCAACTCTCTTGCCCGCGAAGTCCGTCACCTCCGCAGCGTCTCGTTCCTCTATCGGTATCGCATCACCGCTCGACAGACTCAAATCAAATGTGCTCGACGGCGCAGCAACATAAAACGGCACGTTATTCCTCTTGGCAAGGACCGCCAGACTATAGGTGCCTATCTTATTCGCAGTATCACCGTTAGCCGCAATCCGGTCCGCGCCGGTTATCACTGCATCAATCTTACCCTGCTTCATCAGCCAGCCGGCCATATTGTCACATATCAAAATTGTTTCAATACCGGCCCGCTGCATCTCCCACGCCGTAAGTCGCGCACCCTGCAGCAAAGGCCGCGTCTCATCGACATAAACCACGAACCGCTTGCCGTTCTTCTTCGCCTCGTACAGAACCGATAGCGCCGTCCCCTGCCCCGCCGTCGCCAGGGCCCCCGCATTACAGTGCGTCAGAACCGCGCCGCCGTCCTCGATAAACTCCTGGCCGTTCCGCCCAATCCTGAGACACATATCGACGTCTTCCTGACAAATTGAATGAGCCGTCTCAAGCACAAGCTGCCTCAACGATTCAACGGTGGCAGGACTTTGCGATTCAACAAACCGTTTCGCAGCTTGCTCGCACCTTTCAAGCGCCGCAAAGAGATTGACCGCCGTCGGTCGGGCTGAGCCAAGATACCGGCAGGCATTTTGAATGGACCCGACAGCCGTCCGAATATCTCTGTTTCCCGCCCCCTGCAGGCAGAGCACCACACCGTAACCAGCCGCAACACCAATCGCAGGAGCACCGCGCACGGTAAGCGTCTTTATCGCTTCATACAACTGCTCGACGCTCGTGCACTTTACCCTGACGATTTCCTCCGGCAGCCGACGCTGGTCCAAAAGCTCAAGATAACCATCAACTCCGCCAACCCATCGAAGTGCCGAGGTAATCATAAGCTCTCCCGATTGTCAGTAATTTACCACAGTCTTACGCCGACGCCTTTACCTTACGCCGCGATTTTTTAACAACTGCTCCATCAGCATCAAGTTTTTTCTTCAGATATCTGGCCGTATAACTTTTTGTGCTGTTTAGTATCTCTTCCGGCGGACCGGCCACCACTACCCGACCACCAGCCTCGCCTCCTTCAGGCCCAAGGTCGATGATGTAGTCAGCCATCTTAATCACATCAAGGTTGTGCTCAATGACCACAACGGTATTGCCCATATCACACAGCCTCTGCAGGACATTGAGCAGATTATGAATATCCGCGAAATGCAGTCCCGTCGTCGGCTCATCCAATAGATACATCGTATGCCCCGTCGCAGCCTTTCCCAGCTCCGCCGAAAGCTTTACCCTCTGCGCCTCACCGCCCGAAAGCGTGGTCGATGCCTGACCTAAGGTCATATACCCCAGCCCGACGTCGTTAAGCGTCCGCAGCAGCCGAACTATCACGGGGAAATTCGCAAAAAACGACAGTGCCGCCTCAATCGGCATATCCAGCACGTCTGCTATCGTCTTGCCCCTATATGTTACCTGGAGTGTTTCCTGATTGTACCGCGCCCCTTTGCACTGCTGACAGGTCACGTAAACATCAGGCAAAAAGTGCATCTCGATTTTCTTCGTGCCCTGTCCCCTGCACGACTCACACCTTCCGCCTTTGACGTTAAAGCTGAACCGCCCGGGCTTATAACCGCGTATCTTCGCCTCGCGCGTCATACTGAACAGCTTGCGTATCTCATCGAACAGGCCGGTATATGTTGCCGGATTACTCCGCGGCGTCTTGCCTATCGGCGACTGGTCTATCTCTATCACCTTATCAATCTGACTGGTGCCCAGAACGTTTTTGTGTTTGCCCGGCTTCTCACGCGAGCTATACAGTCTTCGCTTCAGCGCCCGCAGCAGTATCTGCTCGATAAGCGTACTCTTGCCCGACCCGCTGACCCCGGTGACGCATATAAAAGCGCCTAATGGAAATTTTACGTCTATTTCCTTTAGATTATTCTCCGCGGCCCCTTTTACTTCAATACATCTTCGCAGATTATATTTGCGTCTCTTGGCAGGCAGCGCAATCTTCATCTGCCCGCTGAGATATTTGCCTGTTATCGACTCTTTGCATTTTTTGACCTGCTCGAAACTGCCCTGCACGACTAACTCGCCGCCGTGCGCACCCGCCGCCGGACCGATGTCAATAATATGGTCGGCACTTGCGATTACATCCTCGTCATGCTCCACTACAAGCACCGTATTGCCGATATTGCTCAGCCGCCGCAAAATCCCTAACAATCGGTCATTATCTCTCTTGTGCAGACCAATCGTCGGCTCATCGAGCACATAACAGACCCCCACCAAACCGCTGCCGACCTGCGTCGCCAATCTTATCCGCTGCGCTTCTCCGCCCGCAAGCGTGCTGCTCCTTCTATCTAAGGTCAGGTACCCAAGCCCGACGTCCACCATAAACTTCAAACGCGCCTTTATCTCCTTGATTACCGCCTGTGCGATAATTGCCTTTTCTTCACTAAGACTGAGCTTGCTGAAAAACCTCTGGGCCTTTTCGATACTCAGCTTGCTCAATTCGTGGACATTTTTACCGCCTATCGTAACGGCACTCGCCTCCGGACAGAGCCTCGCCCCGTGACAGCTTCGGCAAGGCTGCTCACTGAGGTAACTGTGCAGCCGCGCCTTGACGTACTCGCTCGTCGTCGTCTTCCACCTTCGCGTAAGGTTCGGAATCACCCCTTCGAACGTCATCCCATACCTTCTCGAATCGGCGCCGGTTGTGCCGTACATCAGCACCCTTCGTATGTCCTGCGGTATCTGCTCGAACGCGGTCGCCTTGCTTATACCAACGTTTCGGCAGAACCGCTTTATCAGCCGGTTATAAAATATATTCATCCGCTTGCCGCCCT
>CAYSTP010000036.1:12913-15691 GCA_964434085.1 uncultured Pirellulales bacterium | reverse complement strand
AAGTTTGAGTTTATCACCCGGTACCTGCTCGTAATGAATAATTGCCGGTGTATTATTGCCGGTATTGGCGCGCTCATTCAGCGGCTCAGCTACGACACTGCTGCGAAGATAGCCCTTCTCATAACCGGCTTTGACACCTTCATTGATTGCATCGTAGAGCGTCGCGTTGGGCTTATTACCTGGCGGCTTAATAACAACACCGGCGCCTTGCTCGACAAACACAACGGCAAGGCCGGTATCCTGGCAGAGTGGAATATCTTGTGATTTGGCGATTCGGGCGTTTTCGATAAGTGTCGCAATTACCCGCCTGGCCTTCGGACTGGATTCGCGCTGTGCAGCCTGTTCAAGAGCGTCAAGAACGTCATCCGGAAGCTCATGCGCCGCCGCGATACACAGCCCTTCAACAGCCCTTACAACTTCGTCATAATCGATGGAACGCATAAAGTACCGCGACCGCTATTTTGCCATCACATTAAGTTCGACGGTTTTATACGTCGTGTTACCGACACTGTCCCTGGCCCGTATGGACACGACGTGTTCTCCGGCCTTGAGCTCTTCGAGTCCGATTGTGATTTGTTCTTCTGTAGTATCGTAAACCAAATCTTGCGGAACCGCCGCTTTCCACTCCGTGTTGCTGTCCACCGTATAGTTAACCTCGCCGATAGCGCTGAACTGGTCGACCGCCGCGAGTTTTATATCCGCTTTATCGCCACGAATCTCGACCGGCGTCGCAAGTGCCGTTTCGCCGCCGACAGAAAGAATCTCAATCGCCGGCCCGGTATTATCCACCACAACCGGTTCACTGACACGGCTTGCGGTCAGCTTCGCTTCGGTTGAATTCGAACGCTCATCACTGGCAGTTACCCGGATTTCATATCGGCCGTCTTCAACGGTTCTGCCGTCCCATTCATAGGAAGGCTGCTCAACATTCTTTGCTAATTCTATCCATACCTGTCGCCCGAGCTTTCTGAAGTCTATTTTGTATATAAGCGTATCACCGTTACCATCCTCGGCCGTGTACTTTATCTCGAACCAGCCCTGCTTATCGGGCTTATCACTCCGCTCCGCCGTCACCTCCTTGACATTGGGTGCAAGGTTCGGAATAGTGCTGGCCACCGCGACCTCTCGAACCACGGGACTGTACGAGCCGTCGGTAGTGCTGAGCACCAGCTTATATTGACAGAACCTGCCCAGCGGACAGTGCAATTGTACCGGAGCTTTGACCTCAACCGCCTCGGTCCATTGCGAAAAAGTCGGGTCGTTTATATCCGCAACGTTACCGCTGCGCGAAGCAGCCGTTACTTTACATTGCTGGGGAATATCTGCTTCGATTTGCAGCTTGCCCCAGTCGGCCGGCTGCGATGCATCAACCAGGTCCGACATGTAAGTGCCCTCTTCGGCAAAACCACCACCTAATTTAATCAGCTTCGCCGGGTTGGCTGTGCCTATATAGATATCTTCACCGAGCACTGCAAGAGCGGTAATTTGCGAAGCGTGCTGGTCTTTATAAATCACAGCCGAGTTTTCCGCAGTCGGGTCAACTGTAAAAAGTTCGGCTTCATTTCCCGTGCCGAGCAGCAATTGCTGACCCTGTTGTCCGAGGGCAAACAGAACCGCCGCCTCGGCGAAAACGTCCGTAACAAATCCCTCGGCGGATATTTTATACAGGTGACTGACCATCTCCGGCTTTGGTGGTTTCCTGCTCGGTCCCTCCGGACGGCCTTCGGTCTTGTCGCTCTTGTTTGTATTGGCTATTTTTAGCTGCGTTGAACCCTTGCCGGCGCTGCCCTCGCCCGGCTCTTCTTCAGACACAGCCTCCGGCCGACCTGCAAGCGGAACTTGCCGGGCGAATTGTTTCTGGGCCGCAACCACCTGCGCCGACGTGGCCGCGGCATAAATCTCACCCTGCTTCGTAACCCAAAGAGCCGTCACCTCCGGCTGCTCGCTGTCATAAAGAACCCTGGCCGAACCCGTGTCGGGGTCTATTCTGTATACCAGGCCGCGCGTGTCGCTGCCGGCCAGAATCGAACCATCATCGGCAATCGCCAACGACAAAATATTCTTGTCGCTGCTGTCGTAGATTACCCTGGCGTCTTTTCCGGCGGAACTCAGTGCGTATATCCTGCCCTGCGGTCCGGTGCCGAGATATATCGTACCGTCATTCGCCACCTTGACGGCAAAGATGTATTTGGCTTCGTTCGGCTCGAATATTGTGCGAAGCTCATTTGCTTCGAGCCTGCACAACGCACATCGCCTGCCGCTTATCCCTGCCAGTAGTCGCCCTGATATATCCGTCGTCATCGCGAATATGTGCTCGTTGGCAAGTTGTTCATCGCCTTCGACCGCCTCGCCGGCTTCGTTGACGTCATTCGCTTCGTTTACATCCGTCTGTTTTAAAGCCGGCTTATCTTTATTCGGCAGGGCCGAATAAACCTGTTCGATTTCGCCGAGACTGTACCGGTAAATCCCTCCGTTAGGGCTTGTGCCGATGTATATCTTGCCGCCGCTCGGCACTATGCTGTTGATAGACCAGACGTCGTTGAAATCTTTTGTTAACCTTTCCCACTTGCGACCTAATTGCAGCGTCCCTTTGGAGCTTATCACGATGTCTTCAGTTTTGCCCTTGAGCAGCTCTTCGGCTGTGCTGTGATGTGTCACCTTGCTCGTGACCGCCGATGCCGCCTCAATCATGCAAAATGAAAAAACAATTGAAAGAGCGGCAAGTTTGAGGACAACACCTGTAGTAATGAATTTTCTCATAGTCAACTCTCACAAATT
>CAYSTP010000036.1:0-12813 GCA_964434085.1 uncultured Pirellulales bacterium | reverse complement strand
GTTTGAGGACAACACCTGTAGTAATGAATTTTCTCATAGTCAACTCTCACAAATTCTAAAACAGCTCGCTTGTTACTAACGCTATTGTATAACTTCAATCTGTATTTTCTGCTCCCCGCCGATGACCTGCGGCGTCCGGACGCTCTGTTCAATCCAATGCTGATACGGCTGAGCCTCCAGCGTCCTGGTCGCATCTGTAAGCACCATCGCCTTGGTCAGCGGAAGGTCCGGCAACTCGGCCTTCTCAAGGGAAATTCCGCTTTGGGCAAGTACAAACGTACAATAAAGCCTGTCGCGCCGGACACGCAATATATTATTCAAAGCCTCTATCAGCGTATCGAGGTTCTCGGCTATAAACCGCTGTCGTGCGGCTTTGGCAAGAAACTCAAGATAACCGGCCCCGCCGGTAATCAGGATTTCATACTGACCTGGCTCCAAATCCGCCGGCACAGTCAAATCAAATGTGTATCTTTTTTTCGGCCCGCGCATCGGCTCGACAACAACACCCACACTGAACTTTTCGCCCCGTTTAACCTTATAGTCGGACAAATCAACCGAACGAATACCCGCCAACAAGGCCTGGTCGAATTCTTCGATGTCACACCGGATGGATTTGATTTCAAGCTGCTTGAACGGATTATCCATAAGCAGCGCCACCGGCACCATAGTCTCGGTCAGAAGCTCGTCCACCTGACTATTCGCCGAGATATTCTCGTAACTCAGCGGTTCGGCTCCGACAATCTCGATTTTTGTTCGATATCTCAGTGTATGTTCCGGAGGCAAACCCCCTCGCTGCATCACCGCACCGGATAAGGACAACCGAAGTAATAGTGGTGTAAGCAGTTGATTGTTTGCAACGCTGCATTCGTACGACCTGCGCTCAGGGTCGTTGTATCTGCTCACGTTGATTGTCATTGGAATCACGTCAGGGGCCGTACCGACCCGGCCCCTTATCGCCGCCGCCTCGTCAATAGTCACAGTGCCGACCGTCTTGAGGGGACTGCCAAGCTTGAATGACCGCATAGTACCGGCGACAATCGTATGAACCTCACCGGTAGCCATCGGCAGGCTGACCGCACCATAGCCGAGGAACTGGTGTCCAAAACCAAAGACCTCGGCGCCCACAACCTCGGTTGCAGTACCGACAACAGCTATGTCAATGTCGCCGCTGACCAAAGAAACCGCCAGGACCGCACCCGGGCTCAATTGCACGTCCCGGCCGCCGCCTTGTGAACCTCCTGACAAACCCGATACGGTCACCAGACCGAACGGACTTAGTAAACCGTCAAGCTCTTTTGCCGCGCTGTCAGGTACGCCGGATATAACAACCGGCATCGGCAGCAATCCGTCCGAAGCTGCCGAATCCGCCTGCTGCCGCAGAGTTGACATGATGTGCCGCTCGATTTGGGCTAAATCGACCGGTCTGAAAAAATTTATCCCCAGGTGCATCTTATCCCGGTCAACACGTGAGCCTGCCGCACCGACTGCAAGCATCTCTTCTATCGGCGTGACGCCATATAACGGGTCCTTGCTGAAATACCAGCCGAAGGCCAGTGCACCGGCCAGCCGTCCGTCGATGTAAACCGGCGAACCGCTGCAGCCTGCAACCACGCCGGCATGAATAAAACGCTCATCGGTGCCTTTGACCAGAATGGCGTCTCTCTTCGGCTCTATATTGCGCACCACACTGAGCACCTCGAAATCAAACCTCTCGACGAGCGTCCCACTGAAGACAGTCAGACAGTATGCCTGCATACCGGGTTCTATTTCATCCAGGCCGATATATCGACTCTTATCCAAGGCCGGAACGGGCTTGATTGTCGTTTCTTTGTCCTGTGGACCCGCAGCGGCCGCAGCCAAACTACCAGCCACAAATAACAGCACAACGATAGAGGAATACTTTGAAAAGCTCGATAATTTCGGCATCGGCACCCTTTCTCTCTGGACACAAGAGCGCACCACGTTTACCACCAGTCCAATGGCCCGCGATTTTAGCCGCTGCTGTGCTCTATTGCAAGGCAAAAGCCCTTCTGCTATAATACCTCCGTTTCACAGTGACCGATAATTGCGCGTTTGTTAACAAATTCCGGAGAATAAAATGAAAGCCAAGCACCGTCACGAATTGAAAACCAACGAGCTTGCCGAATGGCTTGCCAATCTGCCCAAATGGGCCAAAGAAAATCTGCGAATGATTATTTATCTGTTGGTAGTCGCAGTGCTCGTACTTACCACCTGGATATGGAAAGTCTACCAGAAGAATATAGTTTCGGTAAACGAGCGACTGCGGTTTTCCAGACTTCTCGGGGAGCTTTCACAGAATCGTGTCTCGACGCTTCAACAGCAGGGCGGGGGTCTCGACATGTCATACATGCTGATACAGACCGCAGACAAACTGCGGAACTTCGCGCGCGATACCGAACATCCCGACATGGCCGCCCTTGCCTTTATCAAGTCCGCAGAAGCGCTGCGCACCGAGCTGCACTATCGCATGGGCAGCGTTGATAATCAAACTGTCAGTTCGCAGATCGCCAAGGCCAAAGCTGCCTACGAAAGCGCTATAGAAAAATCGCAGAACAACCCTTCGCTGCGGGGCCTGGCTACTTTGGGGCTCGGACTGTGTGAAGAAGAGGTCAGAAACTTCGACAAGGCCGGGGAAATCTATCAGAAAATTGTACAAAACCCCGCATTTGCTCCAACCACAGCCGCCGCCTCGGCTGAGTATCGTCTGAAAATTATGGACGATTACGAACAAATGGTCGCCTTCAAGGCGTCGCAGCCGACGCTTCCACCGGCTCCAGAGCCTGATACTATGCTGTCCGAACTCGACATGAACATGGTCACGCCGTTGCCTTCTTTGGTTAATTCTCCCGTCGAAGAGTAATGGGCTCAATGCCTGACCAGAACGAACTTCTGACCTTCAAGGTCGGCCGCACCATAAAGCCGCGGCGTATCGATAAATATCTGCACGACCGGTTCGCCAAATTCAGCCGTGCAATGATTCAAAAGCAGATTGCCGCAGGTTCAGTAAAGGTAAACGGCGAACTTGTCAAGGCCAGCTTCAAACTCACACCCGGTGACATCATAGAACTGACTCTGCCCAAGCTGCCCGGCAAAGAGATTATGCCCGAGGAATTACCGCTGGATATCGTCTATGAAGACGACGACTTGATTATCCTCAACAAACAGGCTGATATGGTTGTCCATCCCGCCCGCGGTAATACCCACGGAACGTTAGTCAACGCACTTGCCCATTACTCGAATGAATTGTCCAGCGGTCTCGGTGATTTTCGCCCGGGCGTTGTGCATCGGCTCGACCGCAACACAACCGGCGTAATGGTCGTCACCAAAAACGACACCGCCCAGTGGAAGGTCGCAAAGCAGTTCGAGAACCGCACCATCAAAAAAGATTACATCGCAATAGTCCACGGCACACCGGACCTGACCGCCGACAAGATTAGTGCGCCTCTGGGTATCCATCCGAAGATACGGGAAAAATACGCAATCAGACCCGAAACAGGCAAAGAGTCTGTCACTTTTTATGAGGTCCTGGAAGAGTTCCGAGGCTATTCGCTAATAAAATGTATGCCGAAGACCGGAAGGACGCACCAGATTCGCGTGCACCTTTCTCACATCAAGCACCCGATAGTCGGCGACGATATGTATGGCGGCAAGCTGGTCTATCCCTGGCAGTTAAAAGACGCTGAACCCGTAGTGGAAGAACCCGTCATCGCCCGCTGCGCACTGCACGCATCTACTATTGAGTTTAAACACCCGTCAACAAACAAAGTCGTGAAATATGAAGCCCCCTTGCCGAATGACATGCAGCACCTGCTCGAAATGCTAAGACAATACCGTCACAGATAAACGCAAATTGTCATCCGCAGCTTTGGGTTTAGCCCCCAGCATAAAGCCGGGAGCTAAACCCAAAGAAGAAAATCTTTCAGAATACTCGTGTACTTTTCTATCGCCCTGTCCAAATCGGCGATTTCGACGTACTCGTCCGGCTTGTGGGCCAATTCGCTCCTGCCCGGGCCGAAGATGATAACCGGTGCACCTAATCCCGCCAAGAAAGGCCCATCCGTACAAAAACCAGCGGTCGTCGTCTTTTGACAACCTACGACAGAACAGAATCCCCTGACGAAGTCGCAATTCGAATCGGTCTCCAGGGCCTCAACGTCCCTTATGGTCTTTACCTCGGCGTCGAAATCGGGACGGGTCTTTTTCAATCTATCGAAGATTGAGTAAAACTTTTTTGTTATATCGGCGTGGTTCTGGTTTGGTATGGTTCGCATATCAATCTTGACGCTGCAAAGGTCGGGTACAACATTAACGGCCTTGCCGCCTGATATGGTATTTACACTCATCGAACAGCCGCCGAGCAAGTCGTGCCGCTCTTCGGGAAAATCGAGGTTTTCAAACTCGTCGAGAAAAAGTCTCATTGAATTTATTGCGTTGACGCCCAGGTGCGGCGTCGAGCCGTGAGCGGTTTTGCCTTTGGTTGAAACCTCCAGCCACAATAGACCTCTATGTGCGTTGATGACCTCGAAGTTCGTGGGCTCGGCAATGATAATTCCGGCAAGCGGCGGCAATTTATCTTCGTAATCTTTGATGAAACGCTTTATTCCGCAGCTATCGGTCTCCTCGCCTGCTACGGCGGCGAATATGATGTCACCATACAGCTTCGCTGAAGAATCGACAATTTGTTCAACGGCGGTTACAAGTGCCGCGATAGAACCCTTCATATCTGCCGAGCCGCGGCCGAATATTCGGCCGTCTTCTTCGGTCGCTGAAAACGGCGGATGTTGCCATCGGCCTTGCCCCGGCGGGACGACGTCGAGGTGGCAGGCAAAAAGCAAGGCAGGCTTTCGGCCTGTCGATTTAATATGAGCGACGATATTTGCCCTTGTTTCGTCCCAGCAAGTAAGCTCGGTGTCGATACCGTGGTTTTGGAGGTGGCTGCGGAGAATCTCTGCGGCGGCAAGTTCGCCTTTATCAGCAGTTGTATCAGCTCGAACCAGGGATATCAGCAAATCTTTCATAGACGGCAGATTATCCACAGGCCGCTGATAAAACAAGGCTGTTTAGCCGAAATTTTTTATTGCCAAGTTAAGCAGTTCGTGCAATAATGACTTGTTTGAAGATTAGCACCCGTGGAGGAACTATGGGCCCTGTATTGAGCGGGTTGACAAGATTGCAGAGCGTGGAGAATCGCCTGCGGGTAGTAAAAAACAAGCTTGCACGATGCAGGCGAAACGTAATCATCCAGGAAAACCAGGTACGCACTCTGACCAGCAGTTTCGAGGCCAAGAAAGAGGAAATTCAGCTAACCAAAGTGCAGTCGGACCGGCTGGAACTGGAACTAAAAACTCGTGACGAGGCGATATCGCGTCTGCGGACTTCGTTGAACACTGCAAAAACAAATAAGGAATACGCAGCGGTTCTGACGCAGCTCAATACGACCAAGGCCGACAATTCCAAGATAGAGACGCAGATACTTGATTTGATGAAGGACCTTGAGGCTGACGAGGCCGAGTGCAAAAAAATCGAAGAGCAAATCGAGGAGCAGAAAAAGGCACTGGAACAGAAACGCACCGAAGCCGAACAGCTTTCCGTCAAGTACCAGGCGGAGATAGACCAGATACAGAGTGAGTGGGACGACGCGGCGAAGCAGGTCCCTGCCGAGGCGCTGGAAATTTTCAAGCGGGTCGCAGAGACCTACGACGGAGAGGCGCTGGCGACAGTAGAAGAGCAGGAAGCAAGAGCCGCCGCATATAGTTGCGGCGGCTGTTTTATGAGCATAACGCCGGAAACGGTGAATCTGCTGATGACAAAGGATGATATTATTCGCTGCCCAAACTGTACGCGAATATTGGTGCTGAGCGGCAGCGGTGAATGAGCGGCAGCGTTGAGTGAGTGAACAAATCTGCTGATTTACAAATGGCTATAATTGTTTCAGTCCTGTCATTTTTTGCTTAACTTCAGGAGCAGTCGAATTGTCCGAGCAAATCGAGCGTTTGACTATCTATACCGACGGCGCCAGCAGGGGTAATCCGGGACCGGCGGCAGCGGCGTTTGCGCTGACGGATTCGCACGGCAAAGAACTGGCGGCAAAAGGGCTATACATAGGCGAGGCGACGAACAACATCGCCGAGTATACAGGACTTGTCAGGGCGTTAGAGGCTGCCAAACAGATGTCGCCAAAACAAGTGTTTGTTTACAGCGACAGCGAACTGATGGTTAGGCAAATCAACGGAAAATATAAAGTCAAAAGCGAACAGATACAGCCGTTGTATCAGCAGGTGATGACACTGCTGGATTCGTTCGACTGCTATCAGGTCAAACATATTCCCAGGGGTAAGAATACCCGCGCGGACAGCCTTTGCAACCGCGCGCTCGACCGGCGGCAGGATATCCAGCCGAAGGCCAAACCATCAACCGCCGGTCAGAAACACCTTCGGCTGGGTGTGCTAATCAGCGGCGGAGGAAGGACGCTGCTCAATATTCTTGAATGTATAAAAAGAGGCGAACTGAACGCCGAAGTGCCGGTGGTTATAAGCTCACGGTCAACCGTAAAGGGAGTGGAACGTGCCCGTAACGCAGGGCTTGAAGTCAAGACTATACGTACGAAGGACTATCCGAACGTCGATGAATTCAGCAAGCGTATCGAAGATGTGCTTGTGGCGGCGGACGTGGATTTGGTCATTCAGGGGGGATGGCTTTGTCTGTGGAAGATTCCGCAGCGCTACGCCGATCGGGTGATGAACATACACCCGGCACTGCTGCCGAGCTTCGGAGGCAAGGGTATGTGGGGACATCACGTACACGAAGCGGTGCTTGCGGCGGGCTGTAAGGTCAGCGGATGTACCGTGCATTTTTGTACGAACGAGTATGATAAAGGGCCTATCATAGTGCAGCGAACGTGTCCGGTCGAAGAGACGGATAATGCTGATACGCTTGCGGACCGAGTCTTCGAGCAGGAGTGTATTGCATACCCCGAGGCTATCAGACTTCTTGCCGAAGGCAGAATAATAGTCGAGCAAGGCAGTGCCAGAATTACGCCGCAATCAAACGGTACATAACATGAACAAACGTCAAAAAAACATAATCCAGGACCTTATCTTAGTTGCCGTCATCACCATTGCCGCTGTAGTGGGACTGGTGAACTTCAAGGACTATGTTAATCGAACAGAGGCTATGCGGGCAATGGAACATCTTGGCAGGGTGGTTCTGGGGTATCGTCAGGAGCACGGTTCCGTGCCGGCGGAGTACTACGTGGCCGAAGTCAAGAAGGAGCTCGAAGGAAGCGCCCGCCTCGGCGCCTTACACTATCGGGCCCGATGGATTGAGTTCGGGGCTGGGCCTGATGAAATCCTCGGCTACACGAAGAAAGACTACGGCAGCTCGATTTTCGGCCACGGGTATATTGTTCTTCGACTCGACGGCAGGGTCGAATGGATGAAAGAAAAGGAATTTGAAGCACTGCTGGATTCGCAACAAAGTCCAGAGGAGAAAAGACTTGGCGCAGAACAGTTTTAGCCGGATGCTCGATACTCGATTCTGTTATTAGGTATTGCAATATTGCGGGGGCTGAGGCAGTATTGCGGGTTTGGGGGAATTCAGGGTTGCCTGAGGCGAGATAGATGAGCAAAACCCCCGGGCAGGCCTGGAGGCTAACCAACACAGATTCCGCATAAAGTGTGGAATGACAAATTACTGAGCGGCGATGTGCTGTTTTTCGTCGACCTTTTCTTTTGCCTTGACGCCATCAAACTTGAGATGCTCTTCGTCCTGCACGTCGATTTTGATGAGGTTTTTGTCTTTGAATTCGCCTCGCAGGGTGGCTTCACTGAGCGGGTCCTCGATGTAGTGCTCAATGGCACGGCGCAAGGGTCTGGCGCCGAATTCGGGATTGTAGCCCTTGTCGATAAGGAACTCTTTGGCCCGGGAGGTTAATTCGAGCCTCAAGCCGTGTTCGATGACTCTCTTGAAGACCTTGGTCAGTTCGTAATCAACGACAGTCTGGAGGTCCTCTCGCGTAAGTGATTTGAAGACAATGACGTCATCGAGACGATTAAGGAACTCGGGCCTGAAATGCCTCTCGGTTTCCTTCTGGAGCAGGTCTTTCATCTTCTCATAACTTGCTTCGGCAGACTTTTTACCGAAACCGAAACCGGACTGGTTCTTAATCAGGTCGGCTCCGATGTTGCTGGTCATAATCAGGATTACGTTTTTGAAGTCTATATAGCGGCCGAAGTTGTCGGTCAGTCGACCTTCTTCCATAATCTGCAGCAGCATGTTGTAAACATCAGGGTGTGCCTTTTCGATTTCGTCGAGCAGCAGGACGGCGTATGGCCTGCGCCGTATTCTTTCGGTGAGCTGCCCGCCTTCCTCGTACCCGACGTATCCGGGCGGTGCGCCGACAAGACGGCTGACGTTGTGTTTCTCCATGAACTCGCTCATGTCGAGCTGGACCAGGGCCGATTCGTCGCTAAAGAGGAACTCAGCAAGTGCTCTTGCCAAAAGGGTTTTGCCGACACCGCTGGGGCCAAGGAATATGAAGCAGCCCATCGGGCGATTCGGGTCCTTAAGGCCGCTTCGGCTTCGGCGGACGGCCTTGGCGATTACCGTTATAGCCTCATCCTGCGATACAACCCGCTTATGAAGCTCGCTTTCGAGCTCGAGCAGGCGCTGGGCCTCTTTCTTTTCGAGCCTGGTAAGCGGAACACCGGTCATCTTACTGACGACTTCGGCGATAACTTCCTCGTTAACTTCACCGGTCGATTCGCGGTTCTTGTCGTACCACTGTTTCTGCATTTTATTTTTACGGTCCATCATCTGCTGCGCTTCGTCGCGCAATGCAGCGGCGCGTTCGTAGTCGGCGTTCTTAACGGCCTCGTCTTTTTCGCGCTGGAGTTTCTCGATATTGGCCTCGACCTCGGTCAAGTTCGGCGGCGGGGTCATATTTTTGAGTCGTACTCTTGCGCCGGCTTCGTCAACCACATCGATGGCCTTGTCCGGCAGACACCTGCCGGTGATGTACCTGTTGGACAGCTCAACGGCCTGGAACAAGGCCTCGTCGGTGAAGTGGACGCGATGGTGGGCCTCGTATCTATCGCGCAGGCCGCGCAGGATGTCCAACGTCTCGTCTTTGCTCGGGGGTTCGACGATTATGGTCTGGAATCTTCTTTCAAGGGCGCCGTCTTTCTCGACGTGTTTGCGATACTCGTCAAGTGTTGTCGCACCAATACACTGCACCTCCCCACGTGCCAGGGCGGGTTTGAGGACATTGGATGCATCAATAGCACCTTCGGCGCCGCCTGCACCGACCAGTGTGTGAAGCTCGTCTATAAACAGAATAACATTTTTGGCTCTGCGGACTTCGTTGATGACGGCCTTGATTCGCTCTTCGAACTGTCCTCTGTATTTCGTACCGGCCACCATCATTGCCAGGTCAAGCACCACGATGCGCTTGTCCTTAAGCAGCTCAGGCACCTCCTTACCGACAATCTGCTGACTGAGACCTTCAACGATGGCGGTCTTACCGACACCCGCTTCTCCGAGAAGAACGGGATTATTCTTCGTGCGTCGGCAGAGTATCTGAATAACCCGCTCAATTTCGTTCTTTCTGCCGATGACCGGGTCGAGCTCCTTATTGGTAGCCAGCTCAGTCAGGTCCCTTCCGAAGCTGTCGAGCGCAGGGGTCTTGCTCTTGGCTTTAGGACGGGCCATTGCGGGACCCATTTTCATTCCGAACTCACCGGGCTCGGTATCGACACCTGCACCGAGAAGATTCAGGACTTCCTGACGGATTTCCTCGAGTTTTAGACCAACGCCCATCAAGATTTGCGCGGCGATTCCTTCAGTTTCACGTAGAAGGCCGAGGAGGATGTGCTCGGTGCCTACATAGTTATGATTAAGGAACCTCGCTTCCTCGATGGCGTACTCGATTACCTTTTTTGCGCGAGGGGTCTGCGGCAGTTTGCCCATCGTGACCAGGTCCGGTCCGCTCTTGACGTGCTTTTCGACCTCGAGTCGAAGCTTCTTTATATCGACGTCGAGATTCTTCAGTACGGTTGCACCGACGCCGCTGCCTTCCTTGACCAGGCCCAGCAGAATGTGCTCGGTGCCAATGTGCTCATGATTAAAACGCTGGGCCTCCTGGTTGGCCAGCGCCATGACTTTTCTTGCCCTGTCAGTGAAACGCTCAAACATATTCAGCCTCGACACATTATAATATCTTTGCTCTTAACAGAGTCAGCAGCAAATCGTGTTCCAACACGCAATATACCGTACAATAGCGGATATCACACCCATAAGCCATTATATCAATACCTGCCATTGGTGTCAAAAGGACGGGAGACTGCACTTTTGACAGCAACCTGAGCATGCCGCGGTCTAACCACTTATATCCTTAGGCGGTTGGTATTGTTCGTCTGGATGCCCAGAACAGCATTCAGCTTAGTTTCTATCGTCAAAGCAGCGTTTGCACTTTCCGCTTATTCGGCCAGAAAGCGGTTTTTTCGGGCGGAATCGTGGATTAGACTGCCGAATTTAAGGGCGGCGTTATCGGAACTACTGTTTGTCGGGACGACAGCAAAAATCAGTTATTCTAAAAATGAAAAAGCCTCCGAAAGTCTCGGAGGCTGATACTGCTTGAAATCTCGGCGGCATCCGCCGGCGCTGTCGTCTTACTGACCTTTTACTTTAATCTTCGTGGTTTTTGCTTTTTCCTCTTTGGGCAGCGTAACGGTCAGTACGCCGCTCTTGCAGGTAGCCTGGATTTTGTCGGTTTCGACACCGCCCGGCAGATTCAGTTGACGATGGAAGCTGCCGTAGGTTCGCTCGACGTGGTAGTAACCCTTTTCCTTCTTTTCCTGCTCGTGCTTCTTCTCGCCGCTGATGGTAAGTGTGTTGCCGTGCACCGAGATGTCGATGTCCTCGGCGTTGCAGCCGGGGACCTCAGCCTTCACGGTGATTTCATTGTCATTTTCGGCAATGTCTATAGCAGGCCAGAGGCTTCTCTCGAAACTCAGGCCCGGCCAGTCGCCGAAGAACGAACTGAGCATCTCGTCCATCTGATGATGCAGTCCGGCGATGTCGCCGCGTGTCGATCTGTGTACAGGTAACAGAGCCATAGTAAAACCTCCTTTCTTTTCTCTCTAAACGTCACGAAAAAACTGTTATCGAACTTTTTTCTTTTGCGCTCATTTAAGCTGCAAAGTGCGTGCCAAAAGCAAAAGTGAGCTTAAACGGCCGAAACAAGTGTTTTTTTGGGGTATTATTGTGACTTACAGGCGCTGTAATCCTCCGTAAGGAGTCCCAGGGACTGTCAATTTGACAGCTTAGATTTGGCAGAATGACAATCTCCTGTCGGGTGAACTGCCTTGCAAGGTTTTTGTACTGATGTAGATTTACGGCATTGTTTTCAGGTGGATACAGGACCGATAAGAGGGAGATTATTTACTATTTTATCTGCGTATCTTGCCAAAGTTCATCTTAAAAGCTGACTTGTGGTATATTGTTCTTAAGGTACGGCGGAATAAACTCGAAAAACAGAAAAGGGTTCAATTTATGTACAGAACCTGCAGGTTGCCGGGACATATTAAACAATGAGCAGTAGAAGACATTTTTTGATATCGAGCCTTCTATTCATTGTGCTGGTGAGTTTTTTTTGCATTGACCACATACGGCTATCTAAAGAACCGGCAGGGCTAAGCGAAGAGCGGCGGCTTATCGACATGTCGATTGAAGAGCTAATGGAGCTTTCGGTAGCGCCTGCCATCAACATAAGTATACAGCAGATGATAAAAGGCTCAAGAAATGAGAAGGTAGTTGGTCTCGAATATATACGCCGGCATAACCCCGGTAGTTATTTTCAAGTGTAATAGATAAAAAAGGCCCCCGGTATACGGAGGCCTTTAGTTAACCGCGGGTTGTTACCGCATCACTGTCCCAGAGAGGCTTCTTTGTTTAGCATGCCTTTTAGGATTGTTCCCATTAGTGCGTCGGTCATACCTGCGCCGGCGCCGCCTGACATTACGTCGGGCGTGATGTCGATTTGGTCGGCGGCGACCATTTTCATTATCTCAATTAAAGCGGCGTTGTCCGGGCCGATGACTTCCGAGACCATTCTATAGGCTTTTGCCTGGGCCTCGGCGACGAGTTTGATTTGCTCGGCCTGGGCCTGGGCGTCGATGATTCTCTTTTTCTTGTCTTCTTCGGCGACCTTGACGCCATAAGCGGCGGTCGCGAGTCTTTTTTCTTCTTCCGCTTCCTGCACGGTTTTCGTAAGGGCTTTTTGCTTTTCGGCGGCCCGCTGTTGCTCTTCAAAAGTTGCCTGTTCCTGGAGAGCAATCTCCCGGTCGGTCTGTGTTTTCAAAAGCGCTCCGAGGCTCTGTTCGTCGCCAACGTCACCGATATTAACGCTTAGAAAGGTAACTCCATACTTTGCTAATTCCTCCTGGAGCATCATTGCGCTCTGCTTCTCCTGGTCGGCACGATTCTGAACATAGTCAAGGGCCTTGACCTTTCCGGCGTTGTTTCTGAAAATGGCACGGACTTTTGGAGTTACAATTTTATTAAGCACCAGTTCATTATTGCCAATCGTAGCTACTACACGAGGTGCGTTTTCTTTGTCGATTTTGTATGTGATGCGCACATCAACAGGGAAGGTATAGCCATCCTTGCTTCTTACTTTAATCGGCTGTTCAGGCTGGCCCGCGTCGACTTCGCCTCGTTCCTTCTGAGAGGTATAGCTAACCTTTACCTGGCGGATGTCAATCATAGTAACTTCATAAGCTTTTGTATTGAGGT
>CAYSTP010000035.1:0-15767 GCA_964434085.1 uncultured Pirellulales bacterium | reverse complement strand
GCAATCGCAGAATTACAGGAAGAGGGGTTCAAATTCGCGAAGGACTTTGATTACGCGCCGGCGGATGCGAAAGAAGCGGTTGCGAACTATGAAATGGTGCTCGAATCATTAGGTAAGCTCAGTGCCGAGTTTATCGCGCCGCGGGCCGAGGACGTGGACCGTCAGGGAAATATACTCAATGCGGACGGTTCTGTCAGCTATGCACCGGGTATTGCCGAGTCGCTCGATAAGCTCGCCAAGGCGGACGTGATGGGTTTTACACTGCCGCATCGGTTCGGTGGTCTGAATTTTCCGAATATTATTTACTCGATGGCGATTGAGATTGTCTCGCGTGCGGACGCGTCGCTGATGAATATATTCGGCTTGCAGGGAATAGCGGAGACTATCAATTCCTTCGCCACGGAAGAAATCAAGCAGCGGTATCTGCACGATTTTTCGAAAGGCAAGGTCACCGGGGCCATGGTGCTGACCGAGCCGGACGCAGGGAGCGATTTGCAGGCGGTGAAGCTCAAGGCCTTTGCGGATGATAACGGCAAATGGTTTTTGCACGGGGTCAAGAGATTCATTACCAACGGCTGCGGCGAGGTGCTTTTGGTTATGGCTCGCAGTGAGCCGGACCGCAGCGGAGGGCTGGGGCTGAGTCTGTTTGTCTGTGACCGCGGGCCGACGGTTCATATCAGACGGCTGGAAGATAAGTTAGGTATTCACGGCTCGCCGACGTGTGAAATCTTTTTCGATAATACGCCCTGCCGTCTTATCGGTGAAAGGCAGCGCGGGTTAGTGAAATACGTTATGAGCCTTATGAACGGCGCGCGAATCGGTATCGCGGGCCAGGCGCTGGGTATCGCAGAGGCGGCGTACCGCGTCGCGCGCGATTATGCATCAACCAGAAAACAGTTCGGGTTATCAATCGAACGGCTGCCTGCCGTGCGCGATATGCTGATTGATATGAAGATAAAAATCGAGGCGGGACGGGCGCTGTTGTATGAAACGTCACGTGTGGTTGATATAGCTCTGGCTTATGAAAAGCAAGTTGAAAGTAATCCGCCCGAAGACAAAGATAAGGCGAAGGAGCTGAAGAACGTCGCGCGAAAATACAAGAGGTTTGCCGATATGCTTACGCCGATGAGCAAGTACTATTGCTCGGAGATGAGTATTAATGTGACTTACGATTCGATTCAGGTCCTGGGCGGCAGCGGCTATATGCGCGATTACGCCGTTGAGCGGCACGCGCGGGACGCACGTATCACTACGATTTACGAAGGCACAACGCAACTGCAGGTTGTAGCTGCTGTGCGAGGCGTGTGCAGCGGAACGGCGGAAAAACTTCTGGACCAACTCGCCAGCCAGGAAATCGAATCCGACCTTGATGGCCTGATTGCGCTGCTTAGAGAAGGCACTGAGGTTATGAAGCGGTGCATTGAATTTGTAAAAGAAAAGGGTAACGAGTACATGGACCTCTACGGCAGGGGTTTGGTCGATATCGCTATGGAGCTTATCATTGGTTATCTGTTCTGCGGGCAGGGAAGTACGAAGATTGATATGGACGTGCCTGTATATTCAGACGGCGGGAAGGGAGCGGACGGTACGACGAGTATGAAGGAACGGAAAAAGAAGGTCGCCCGCAGATATATCACCAGAAACGCAGTCAGAATTAAAGAGCGTGCAGAGATAATATGCAGCGGCGACACCTCAACTTTCAACCAGTTCGCCGAACTCGTCGGGCCGGTGCCGGCGGAACAGTAGGAACAGCAAAATGCTGCGAGCGGTGATTTTTGATTTCGACGGGGTTATTGCCGATTCCGAAATGGTGCACTTTACGGCCTTTAACCGGGCGCTGAAGCCATACCATGTTCAGATTTCCAAAGAGCAGTATTTCAAAGAATACCTCGGCCTAACTGACAGGGACCTGTTAAAAACGCTTGTTGAGCAGGGAAAACTCAAAATAAAAGAATCACAAATTGACGCGGTCGCCCGGAAGAAAATGGATATATTTGAAGAGTCAGTCAGGGCCAATGCTGATATTATCGACGGCGTGGTCGATTTTCTGCGGCTGCTCGAGCAAAATAACGTTGCAATGGCGATTTGTTCCGGCGCTTTATTAGCAGAGATTGAACTGATACTGGACAAGGCGGATCTACGCCGATTTTTCGAAGTAATCGTATCGGCTGAGCAGGTGGCTAAAGGCAAGCCTGCGCCCGACGGATTTTTGCTTACGCTGGAAAAACTCAATGAAAAATCCAGCGAGCCGATTAAGGCAAATGAATGTGTGGTTGTGGAGGATTCGCACTGGGGATTAGAGGCGGCCAAGGCCGCGGGGATGCATACGGTTGCGGTAACGAATTCTTACAGCGCCGATGAGCTTGGGCTTGCAGAGATAGTTGTGGACAGCCTTTCGGAATTGACGATGGAAGATTTGCAAAACCTGTGCGGGTAAGTCAAAGTATTTAACACAAAGACACGAAGTCACCAAGGCACAAAGGTCAATAAATCCGAAATCCGAAACACTAAATCCTAAACAAACTCGAAATACTAATGACCAAAATCCAAAACACTGTACGCTGATTGTGAGTTGACATTGAGACTTCGGGAGGGTAATTTCTGGTCTGAAAACAGGTATATTTACCGGATTGGGCACGATGGATAAATACAGGAAGGCATTTTTTGCTTCAGCATTAGTAATTTCGCTGCGATGGGGTCTGTCACTGATTATCTCTATCGTTAGTCTTAAGCTTACCGGCCTGGGCATTGTCGGAAGTTTTCTTATCGCATGGTGGGGGTTATACTTTTATCTCAGAACAGAAAACAAAAAGGCATTCTGGTTTTCTTTTGTGCTGATAAACCTGCATTTTTGGCCTTCGCTGGTTCCGAATGTGCGCAAAATTATTTATGTAATAAAGAACGGCGGCATAGACAAAGTTTACGGCTATGGCTCTCCATTGGCATTTTGTAATGATTCTGTGTTCGAGCTGATTTTTTTGGTGCCGTTGACTTTTGCATTTATATTCGGTTTGTTAGAGATTAAAAATTATCGCAAGGCAGCAAAGAACAAGGAAATTCAGGCCGTCTAAAAAGCCTCCGGAAAAGAAAGGAGAGTTCTTATGGAAATTTCGATTTTAAAAAGCTTCTTTTTGTGGTGCTCCATTATTAACGGCGGGATGCTGCTTATCTCGTCCCTGATGCTCGTTTGCGCCCGCGGCTGGGTGTATGCAATACACAGCAAGCTGTTCGGGATTTCCAGAGATGCATTCAATATTATGATTTACTGCTTCATCGGGCTGTATAAGATGTTCTGGCTGACGTTTAACGTCGTTCCCTACGTTGCGCTGGTGATAGCGGGATGAGGGAAGACCCACGACTGAGGACGGACGACAGAAGGCGGCGGGTTTATTGGCTGATGTTGAAGAAGCCTGGGCCGCGGATTTCGACCTTTCTGACTTCCCCGGTTGTCAGGTCATACTCGATTCCGTCAAACATTATTCCGTTAAAGTAGGCGGGCATTGAGTCGCTGCCTTTTGCCCAGACTACGTCGCGCTGGTCGTCGTAGAGCATTTCACTGGCTTCAAAGAACTTGTCCCTGTCCTGAAAACTGATGCCGTCCTTTGCATGGAGCGTCCAGAGCCTGTACCGGCCCGCCTCGGTTTCCACCATGTCGGCCTCGATGTGGCCGGCTGTCATAGCAACCTGTTCGGGCAACTCATCGGTGATTGGGAAATAATCGATGTAGATTCGCTGCCGGGCGTTTTCGGCAATGATGCGTTCGGTCCGGAGGTAATACCGCAGCAGCTCGAAATTTCGCACAATGGCATAGCAGGGTTTCTGCATACTGAATCGGCCGACGTCTCTTCGAGGCTGAGGTATTTTAGAATTGTCCGCTTTGATAACTCCCGGTCCGGTCGCTACAAACATCTGCTCGCGGGCGTCGTACTCGAATCGCGGGCACTTCAATTCTATACCACCGAGTAATTTGTCGCCGTCGCGCTTAACACTCGAAAGCCTGCAGTTGGCGCCGTCTTCACTGACGGCGGTGATTCGCCCAACGTCAGCAAGGGCGCGTTTAGCGGACAGCTCCTCGTCCTCCAAATCGACAATAAGTTTCGGAGCAGCGAGGATATACTCCTGCATTATATCCAGCTCGGAGCGGAGTATACGACAAACACAGTCACCTTCGAAGGTTATCCGGTTGGATTTAGGCGAGAACCTGGCCATTTTATTGGAAGTAACGACGAGCGGCAGAGCCGATTGTTCCTCGGTCGGGTCTATAACATCCTTTATATACAGCGTCAGCCTGGAATAACCCGGCGCGACAGCATCGGAGGTAGCGAGGCTGTAGTCTATTTTCTCGGCGGCGAAAGTGGTACGGCCCGGCTCATCTTCAACCGCCTCGGTTGCCGAGGCGCCGCCGGACGTGTCGAGGAAGCCGTCGATTTTTTTCAGGGTATCCAAAGAATCGGTCGGCACCACGGCAATTCCATTATCGCAACTGACGGCCACTTCGATAAGGTCCTGCGGCTGGGGCTGGTCCGGCTGAGGCGACGCCTGGGAAGAATCCGCCGAATCATCGCCGCTTTGTGATTTTCGGTCCGACTTTTTGTCGGACCATATTATATCGCTGATACTGATTTGGTCGGCGGCGATAAACTGTTGGCCGGCGTCTATCACTACGTTTCCGCCGAATACACACCTGTAACTTTCAACTTTCTTCGCTTTGTCGGTCTCGGCGCGGCCGTTAGAGGCGGAAGTATCCGGCTGAGAGTCGGCCTGGGCCAACGAGTAACCTTTGCGGACCTTGAACTGCAAATGTTCCAGTTTTTCGATGCGCAGCAGGGCCAACTGCTTATTCTGGTCGTCGTAAATCATTTCCAGTCCCCTGCCCTGCATCTGGGCATCTTCGGAAACGAACGTTACAGGGCCGGAGGTGAAGAACTGACTTTTACTGCTGATAAAGGTCAGGTCGTCGAGATAGATGAAACCTTCAGCGACGTCGCTTCCCGGAGTGGGAACAATATGAGCAACGACATTGCCGATCAGTGTTGCATCGGTTGGATTGGGCGGGCTGACATCCGATTCGAGTACGACATAACCGGTTGCGGCTGTGATGTAACATGTCAGTTCGGGCCTGAAGATATTCATGTAGGGTCTTTCTATCTCCCACTGATTGCCTTCCTCATGCAGAAGGCTCTCGAAGCCAAATTCCCGCTCAATCCGTTTCGTTTTCGGGTTTAACGTGCTGAACCTGGCCGTTTTCAGTTTACCGATACTGACCGGCCCGACCTGTGTGGTATCGTCGGTCAATTGGGCCTGGTTGACATCGACGGCGGCCTGCGGCCCACGGTCTATTTGAATCCTGGGTGTCCTAAGCAATTGGTTGTACAACAGATAAACCACAAGAACAGCGACCACTGATATAAATGCGACTCTGAATTTGCGTCGATTATACTGCATGGTAAATCCACCGGGTCCTACTTTGCGATGTTTGGCAGGTTCCCCAAGCGCGTCTTTTTGCGTTCGGGGGCCCTTTGGCAAAATGTGAACCCAACCTCATTCACTGCTGCGGTAAGTATCTATCCATAAGCTGCTGCCACTTACCGCTTTTTTTCAATATATATTCGATTACTTCGCGTACGGCACCGCTTCCACCGGGCCTGGTCGTTACATAGTCGGCGTGCGATTTAACTTCATCGGGGGCGTTGGCTACGGCCGCGCCAAATCCGACAAATCTAATGGCCGGCAAATCCGGCAGGTCATCACCGACATAAGCAACATTCCGGGCCGACAGGTTTTCGCGGTCCAGAATTTCTTTCAGTTTCGGCAGCTTATCGTAACAGTCAGTAAAGCAATAGTCCACACCAAGTTGCCGGGCCCTTTGGTTTGTCGGCTCGGAGGGCCTGCCGCTGAGGAAAGCCACCTTTAACCCGGCCCGTCGCCACATTCTCAGGCCATGCCCGTCCAGCGTATTGAAGAGCTTGCTTTCAGTACCGTCGTCGTGCAGAACCAGGCTGCCGTCAGTCAATACGCCGTCAACATCAAGGGCCAGCATCTTTATGGCCGAAAGGTCTGTTTTTTTAACGGCAGTCATTAACAAAACACCCCTGAAATCACCCTACCACCTTTATCGTCAAAATATCCTGAACATCTATAAGTCCGACCGGCCGGTTGTTGGCGTCAACTACCGGTAGCTCGTCAATTCGGAATTTATGAAAGATTGCAGTGGCCTCTGCGGCAAGTGCGTCGGCCCTGATTCTCTTGCATTCGGCGGTCATAACATCGGCGGTATTTCGTTCCAAGGCCGAAGGGCCCTGCCGGGCCAGAAGGCGGCGTAAATCGGCGTCTGTAATAATGCCGCTCAGCTTGCCTTTGTCGTCAACTATCATCACGGCGCCGTGGCGTTTGATGTCTTTTGTTTTGTCCAGCATTTGTTGAACCGTATTGGTTGTCCGGACAATGGCCAGTTCTTCTCCCGGCCTGAACATCATCGACTGCTCGACCGTCATCAGGCCTGCTCCGAGCGAGCCGCCCGGATGAAATCGCACATAGTCCTCGACACCGAAGCCGCGAGCCTTCATCAGCGTCAGAGCCAGGGCATCACCCAAGGCCAGCATACAGGTTGTCGAGACGCTTGGCGCGACACCCAACGGACAGGCTTCGGACTGTTTGCCCATGCAGAGCACGACATCGCTGTATTTGGCAAGTGTGGAGTCGCCTTCGCCGGTTATGGCGATGAGTTTTATCTGTCGCTGCTTTACAAGGTTTATCAAGCGGATAATTTCGTCGGTTTGGCCGCCATAGCTGAGAACCAGGACGATGTCATTGCGGCGTAGTCTGCCGAGGTCACCGTGTACAGCTTCAGCAGGGTGCAGAAAATGGCTTGGTGTTCCGGTCGAGGCCAGCGTTGCACTTATTTTCTGAGCGATTATGCCGGCCTTGCCGATGCCGCTGACTATAACGGAGCCGCTGCAACTGTAGAGCATCTCAAGCGCCCTGACGAACGAGTCGTCCACAATGCCGGCCATAGCCTTGACCGCGTCGGCTTCGGAATTGATGACCTGCCGGGCATATTCGATGTCGAAATTCACCGGACCCGAATCACTCATCGGCAACCTCATGGTTTGGTGATTGATAAGTTTAGAGGTCTCAAAGCGCTATCACACTGCCTCGTTCGTTGTAACAGACAAATTCATGCTTATCACTTGTATAGCTTGGCTCGGCATGTATTACAAACTTCTTTTCACTGGCCTGTTCAATTTGTGCTATTGCCGCTCGTTTTTCGTTTTGCAGAAACTCAGCGACCTGGACGGAGACGAGCAGCTCGATACGACTGATTTGTTTTTTAGATGCGGCCAGGTTCAACAGTCTGATGACTTCAATTGCGACAGACTCATGGCTTTTGACAAAGCCGCTGCCGGCGCATTGCGGACAGGCCAGATAAGTACTCGACTGCAGGGAGGGTCGCATTCTCTGCCGGGTCATTTCAACAACACCGAATCTGCTGATTTTCAGAATCCTTGACCTGGCGCGGTCGGCCTTGACGGCGTTCCTGAAGGTTTTTTCGACGGCACGGCGGTGTTTTTCACTTCGCATGTCTATGAAATCACATATTATCAATCCGCCGAGGTCACGAAGTCGCAACTGGCGGGCAATTTCCTCGGCTGCCTGCAGATTCGTTTTATACGCGGTCTCTTCGGCACTGTGCTGCTTGCGGAATTTTCCGCTGTTAACGTCAATGGCCACCAGGGCTTCGGTCTGCTCAACGACAATTGACCCGCCGTCTTTGAGAGGAACGGTGCGAGACTGGATTTTGGTAATCTCATCCTCAATTCCGTATTTGTGAAAAAGGGGCACCTTCTCACTATAAAAGAGAGCCCTCTTTTTGAACCTCGGCATAGCTATCGAGAAGAAATCTTTTATTTTTCTGGCAACAGGCTCCGAATCACAAATAACTCTGTCAATCTTGCTGGTAAACGTATCCCGCAGGGTACGAATTACAAGGTCGGACTCACGATAAAGCTCCCGAGGCGCTTTTTCCTGCCTGATTCGCTTTTCGATTACCACCCACAATCGCCGCAGGTATCGCAGGTCATTTTGTATATCGCGCTTGGAGCAGCCCTGGCCGGCCGTTCGGATAATAAAACCGTGACCTTTGGGCGGATTGCACTGGTCGAGCAGCTCTCGCAGGCGTTTGCGTTCGTCCTCATCCTCAATCTTGTGAGAGACGCCGTGCTTTCGCATCCAGGGCATCATCACCAGGTACTTACCGGGCAGTGAGACGTATGTCGTAAGGGTCGGTCCCTTGGTGTTAATACCCTCTTTTGTAACCTGGACGACCAGCTCAGAGCCTTTTCTGAGACACTTCTGGATAGGCATCCGGTCTCTAAGAGCCTTTCTCCTTCCGATGACCTCGGTGCTTTCGGGGTCGGACTGGCCGAAGTGGCGCGGATGCAGGTCGCTTATATGCAGGAAACCGTTTCTGCCGATACCGAAGTCAATAAATACGGCCTGGATGCCGGATTCAATATTCACCACCTTACCTTTGTATATGTTTCCGACGTGGCTGCCGAGACTTGCCCGCTGCATGTACAGCTCTTCGAGCGAGCCGTTCTCCACCACCGCAACGCGACATTCTTCGCTTTCAGCCACATTGATAAGCATTTCTCTGGCCATACCGTCGCCTTATTCTAAACTGTATCGCTGATTTATTTGAAACCACGAATCCCGGCGCGCCGGGACAAAATTGAAATTTACTTCACCGCATTGCCCGTGAACTCTGTAGCTATTATTAATTCTGCACATTCGACACAGAACCCCACAATACCTTAGTTCTTGTTACCGGTCCATCAAGAGCGCCTGCATCAAGCCCCAATAAGCCAAGAATCTCATCCACTTTTATCGACCCTTTCGGGCTGAATCCGACACTGATAATCACCCTGGCGCCCTGAACCTCGACAGATTCCAGAAAACATCTAACGTCAACTGTTTTGGCTTTGGCCTTGGTATCAGATGTGCGCTGCAGCTCGAGACTGTCATTTGCCAATAACTGGGAAGCTCGATATTTAAATTGCTCGCCGCAGTGCTGCTGATTTACCGGAAATTCGTATATTGCCGTGCCTTTTTGAAAAGATACTCGCCGCAGGGCCGGTTCTGCACTGAGCAGCTCGATGCCGTCAGGCATCTGGTCATTAAGTTTGTCTTTGAGGTTTTCAGCATCCAACATTCGCTGGGGGCAATTTAGCTGAAGACAGCACGTCTCATCTTCGCAGGCAAGTCCTACGCTTTTAGGCAGGGGTAAGGATATTCTGGCCCGCGGGTTATACCCGCTGGTGTAAGCAACATCAAGACCCGCCCGGGCACAGGCTCGCCGAAATATTTTTAAAGTCTCGGCGTGAGACAGGAACCGCGCATTTGCGAATACCTTGAATTTCATCACAAACAGGATGGGCTTGTCACAAATATCTATAAACAGCCTCCTTAGCAATCGACAAGTTCTTAAAAGGCCTCGGGAAGTACTTCCCGCGCTGCATTGCGCAGATAGGTCGAAATCTGCCGTTCTGAATTCATGCTCAGCACCTTCCTTGCAACAGCATTGCAATCTTCCACCGTCACCGAGCGGATAATCTGTTTAATTTCAGGAATCATGGGTGGCGCCAGAGAAAGTTTACGCACGCCCAGACCAATCATCAACATTATGTGTTCGGGCTCAGAGGCGACCTCACCGCAGACGCTCAGGTCTATCTGTTCCTTGTGAGCATCCTGGATTACCGTTCGTATCAGTCTGAGCACGGCCGGGTCCACCGGCGAATAGAGGGTCGAGACCATCTCGTTGCCCCGGTCCACCGCAAGGGTGTACTGGGTAAGGTCGTTGGTGCCGATGCTGAAGAAATCGACATCCCTCGCCAGCGTCGCAGATGTCAGGGCCGCCGACGGCGTTTCAACCATGATGCCGACGTCAATATCCCGATTATAAGAAATAGATTCGTCATCGAGGTCCTCCATGACGTCACGAAGAATCAGCTTAGTCTGCATCAGCTCCTGGATATTACTTATCAGTGGAAACATAATCTTTACATCACCGAGCGTCGAGGCCCTGAGAATCGCCCGCAACTGAGTTTTGAACATTGTAAGATTTCGCAGGCAGAAGCGAATTGAGCGCAGTCCCAAAAACGGATTTGGTTCCCGAACGAAACGTTTGTCCTGTGTGTATTTATCGGCGCCGAGGTCCATCGTCCTAATAATCACCGGCCGATCTTTTAAAACGTTAATCGTCTCGGCATACGCCTCGTAATGGTCCTGTTCGGTGGGCTCCTGCTCGGAGCCGAGGTACAAAAACTCCGTTCTGTAAAGTCCGATTCCTTCACCGCCCTTTTCGAGTACAAGTTGGGCCTCGTCCGGAAATTCGATATTACCAAGCAGCGTGATACGTACTCCATCGCGGGTAACAGCGGGCTTTTCCCGAATCGCGTCGAGCCTCTGCTCCATCTGGAGAAACTCTTGCAGATACGTTTCGTACTCCGCTATGGTATCCTGGTCGGGTTCGGCTATGACAATACCGCGATTACCGTCAATAATAACCGTATTACCGCCGCCGACGGCTTCGGTAAAATCCTCAAGGCCGACGACTGCGGGAATACCGAGACTCCTGGCTACGATAGCAGCATGACCGGTTCTGCCCCCGGCGTCGGAGGCAATGCCTTTAACGAAGTCCCGGTTGAAGCCGGCCGTCTGGGTAGGGCTGATCTGCCGTGCGACGACGATTACCTCTTCAGTCAGATGTTCGATGTCCTCGCGTTTGCCGCCGAGAAGCTGTCGGAGCAATCGTCTCTCGATATCATAGATATCAGCGGCCCGCTCACTGATATATGCATCTTTGACGCGGGTAAAATGCGAGGTGATTTCACGAAGCGTAGTTGAAACCGCGAATTCAGCCGTGACGGACTCGGCGTGAATCATGTCGGTAATACGCTTGCGCAGACTTCTATCGCGAAGAAACCGCAGGTGGACCGCAAAAATATCCTTGATGTTGCGTTGTTCAGCCTCTTCCTGTTGAGACTCCAGGGCCGCGAGCTCTTTAATTGCAGAGCGGAACGCATTACGAGCCCGCTGGATTTCCATCATCCGCTGCGACGGTTTTATCGAACGCCGCGGGATACGATAGTCCTCAGCATCTATAACAAGGCATTTGCCGATGCTGATGCCCGGCGATACCGCTATACCCTTTTTTATTTCCATAACAGGCTCTCAGGGTTCCCAAGCGCATATCGGGCGTTTGGGGCCTTCTTACAATAGCGCCGCAATTTTATTTCTTCTCCCCGGGGGCGGGCTCATCAAACTTTTTAACTTCAACCAGCTCACGTAATGCGTCTATCGCCTCTTTGGCGTCCGGGCCCTCGGCCCTTACTTTAAGCTTTGTCCCGCACGTCGCGGCTAACATACTCATCTGCATTATACTCTTTCCGTCAACACTGGTCTGGTCATTGCTTACGACAATTTCAGACTCGAATTTGCTTGCGAGGTCAACAAACTGCATAGCCGGCCGCATATGCAGGCCGTCGGCGTTCTTTATCTGGATTTCTAATTCAAAAACGACCTGGTCCAATGTCTGGTCCTCAGGCTGCATTTATGCTTTGGTTCCCGACAAAAGTTATACTCGGTCGCCATCTGCTACAATGACGGATTTTCGTCAGCTTCACGAAGCAAATCTTCAACTTCAGCAGACGTAGCAGCCTGCCGAAGGAAACTACGGAATTTTTCGTTCAGTAAATGTCCGAACATACATTCCATCGCTTTTAAGTGATTTTCCGGATTATCCGTCGGGCTGATTAGCAGTATTACCGAATAAACCGGCTGTTTATCCAGGGCTTTGAAGTCTATACCCCGCCTGCTAAGCCCGACTACCGCGACGGGCCTGCTCACTGCATCGTGTTTGACATGAGGCACAGCCACCGCTTTGCCCATACCAGTGCTCGCCTCATTTTCTCTGCGTATAATAGCTCGTTTTACCTTATCTTTATCATTCTTGCCAAGCCGCCCAGCTTTATGCAAAGCTCCCACAAGTTCGGCTATAACGGCATCGCGGTCGGCAGCCTGTAGTTCAGAAACAGTAGCCTCAAAACAGACAAAATCAGCTAACTTCATTCCACTTTCCCCGGTAAAATCATCACGGTGCGGACACGGACCGACATTTCGAGCGTATAGTTTCATTTTACGCTTACTGTGGGGGCCCAATGTGTTTGTTATCCCGCTGTTTTTCTTTCTTTCTCCTGAGCTGTCTTTCGAGCTTATGCACCGCCACATCAATACAGGCGTAAGCATCTTCGCCCGATTCGGTGACAACAAACACATTACTATGCCCGCCTCGTGCAATTATCTCGACGCTTATCTTGCCGCCGTCGTTTCCGTCAATAATGACCTCTACCTGATTGATACTACTGTAGAACCTCGGCAACTTCGAGGTCTTATCCTGTGCATGGGCCCTGAGTGCCTCGGTTATTTCAACGTGCTTACCCGTGATGTTGAAAATCAAAATGAATCTCCTTAAACCTGCTGTGTCCAACGAACCACTTTTCTAACCAGCCGACGAATCCGAATCTTCGGCCTGGTCACCGCGGACATCCAGCTGCTCATCGGCGTTGTTGCTTTCTGCAGGAAGTTCCGCCCTGTATTTTTCCAGGTCTTCCAGCTTTGTCGCCGGCGTTATAACTCCGGCACTTATCGTGAACCTCATCGCCTCTTCGATAGTTATATCCAGCTCTACGGTTTCCTCTTTAGGCACCATTATTACAAAACCGGTGAACGGTGTAGGCGAAGTGGGTATCAGAACCGTGAGAAAATCTTTCTTAAAATTATTGACCAATCGCGGCAGCCCTTCGCCTGTCACCATTCCTATCGACCAGATATCTTTGCGTGGATACTGCACACCGACAACCCTCAAAAACAACTGCTCCTTTTTGTTCCGCACCAGCAGGAAGTCCGTAATCTGCTTGATGTACGGATATACGCGCCGCAGGAACGGTGCGTTCATAATAAGTTTCTCAATGTATCTCCACAGGCTTCGTCCGACAACGCTGGCAAGTATCATCCCAACGATACAAACTACAATCAGCGCTATGATGAACCCGGCGACCGAGCCCCAGCCATCGACCCAGAATCCGGCCCAGACCTGCCTGACGGCCTCATTGTCCCAATCCAGGCCTTTGAGCTTCATCGTCAGCCAGACAAGCCCCCAATTGATATGGACACTGATATTGTCCTGGATGAAATTATATCCCCAGATGAATATCCATATAGTCAGAATGGTCGGCAGCAGTACCGCCAGACCACGCAGAAAGTAGCTCTTGAAATGACCTGTCAGGTGCATATCTCTAACAACATTCCTTTGCTGCTATTGGTTGCAAAAACGCTGATTTTGGCTCACAATCGCTGTTTCATCGCGAAAGATAAGCCCCAAAAATCGCTAATAATAAACTAACCCGGACCCCCGTCGTAGTCAATAGAAAACTCCTTTGGCAAATGTGCTCCAGACAAATGTATAACAACTCCGGGAAGGGAGCCGAAGAGCCATAAAGCACGGTGGACCAAAGCGAGCGCCTGTGCCTGGTCCCTATCGACCGACACACCGACAAAAAGCAAAATCAAAACCCCCTCCCAGATACCCAACCCCCCTACGCTGATAGGCAGAGCTCCAATCATCCAGGCCAGCGGGAAAAATACAAAATAGTACTTTGCCGGACACTGAATGCCCAAATCCCTGCCAACCAGCCACATCCCAATGATAATTGCACTTTGACAAAGAAAAGTCAAAACAAGCGCGAAAACAAGTGCGATTTTATGTCTGTAATAGACGACCATCGCCTTATGAACTCTGCCGATAAGGACCCGGCCTTTATCCCAAAAAAACTTAAAAGCCTTAACCAGTAAAGCCCTTGTCCTGCTGTTGAGAGCAATGCCGCCCAATAACGCAGCTATAACAAGCACAACCAAGGCCAGTACCGGCCAATACTTAGCCAGTTTATCTAACAGGTCAAATTTCAAAGACAATTGCTGCCTGGCCTGCTGTCCTTCAACCGGTATCAACCAATAACATACAGCAGCCATCAAGACCATGCCGCTTATACCAATAAACCTGTCCACGAAGACACTGAGCGCTGCTTCAAGTTTTTTGTCGGTGTGGGTGGTGACATACCATGCCCGCAGCAAATCACCGCCTACCGCACTGGGCAGACAGTTGTTGTAAAAAATCCCTAAAAAGTGCAATCGCAGGGCAGCCCAAAAACCAATATGAACAGACTGAACCCTAAGTAATAACTTCCAGCGCGAGACAAATATAACCTGATTAGCCAGCCAAAGAACTACTGCCGCAGCAATTACCACCGGAGCAATACCTTTGAGCAGGTTGAAAGTGTCTGCAATGCCGGGGCCTTGCTTTTGCGGTTTAAATGCCCAATACAAAGCACCCCCGGCTATAGCGAAACGCAATAAGTAAGAGATATATTTGAATTTTTTCGATTTAGCCAACTGTTGCAGCCTAAGACAAAAATACTTGTTTTTGCGGATAATACCGGTTAAATTGCCTCTTAGCAACGAAAATTAAGGCCCAAGTAGGGAGACAATCAGGTGCCGTTAGACAAAAAGATAATTGAAGAAGGTGATGATTTCACACCGAGATTCGACGCCAATGGGCTGATTACAGCTATAGCCCAGGATGCAAAGACTAACGAAATCCTGATGGTCGCTTATATGAACCAAGAGGCGCTTAAACAGACTATCGAAACGGGCCTGGCAACATATTACAGCCGGTCGCGCAAGAAGCTGTGGACCAAGGGTGAGCAGTCCGGCCATATTCAGAAGGTCGAGCAGATACTTGTTGACTGCGACCAGGACTGCCTGGTTCTCAAGGTCACCGTTGATGCCGGCCAGTGTCACGTCGGCTACCAATCCTGCTTTTACCGGGCTATAAAAGGAGACGACCCCAAACAACTGGAGTTTATCGCCGAAAAGGCCTTCGACCCCAAGAAAACATACGGTGACAAAAACCGATTTTAGGCTATGACTCATAACCCTCCTTTTCAAAAAGAGTTATAGCAGCTTTCTGGAAAATTACCCATTTAGCAACAGAATTTGTCCCGAAATTACCTTGACTTTTTTCCATTAAAGGTTTAATTATCCCGTCAGGAAGGAACATAAATGGTGAGGGTGAGTCCGCAGAATTTTTTGTACGCCCTTATTTTGTCACCATCCTGAAACGGGAAAATAGCTTAAACACACTTAATCTTATTGAATAAGGAGAACCTGTTATGGAAAGAAAGAAACCTGGGTTATTATTGCTTTTTGTAGTTTTATTGTTGTTTTGCACCATAGGTGCAGCATTCGGTGACTGGGACGAGGGCGACTCGAACAAGATGCACTACCCACAACTGCCGAAACAAGGCGGCTGGGATGTAGCTCTGTTTTCAGGAGGGTCGATATGGCTGGCCGACGACTGGCAGTGTTCGCGAACCGGCCCGGTAAGCGATATTCACTTCTGGGTCTCATGGGAGGATAATGATGTCCAGCCAATCAGCGGTTTCGCAGTCCGCATCTGGTCGGACGACCCGTGTGGACCAAGCGGCTCGTCAGAGCCGAATCAGTTGCTGTGGGAGCAAGATTTCTACGCCGGTGACTTCACGGTCCGCGATATGAACGATGATTTACAGGGATGGTTTGACCCTTACCACTCCAAGTGGACCCAGAATGACCATACCAAGTGGGCTCAGGTCAACATCACCGACATCAAC
>CAYSTP010000034.1:0-15770 GCA_964434085.1 uncultured Pirellulales bacterium | reverse complement strand
GCTTACCCAGGAATAATTTTCGGGGTTGGCGTCGATGTCGGAGCGGTCGATTTTTGCGGCTTCGATGAGGTTGGTGAAAATTGAATTGGGTATGGTGCAATCGAGCCAGTCGCTGTTGTCGAGGTCGCGCATTCGTCGGGCGGTAGTGGGGTATTCCTTGAACTGCCACTGGCCGGTCAAATCCAGAATCTGTTTTGCCATGTGCTAATCCCCGCGGGACTTCTATGGACGGCTTATTATATTAGCAAGGGCCGACATTACAAGGGTGCCTGTGGTTGAGCTGGATATTCATTTATTCAGGCAGGGAAGGGAAGCTTTTGAAGTTTTTGGATAGTAACGTGGGCCTGTATTGAGGCCAAAGGGTGATAAAAACATAAGTTTTACGGCTGGGAGGTGGGAATCTGGGGTATTTTTTTAATCCTTGACAAGACCAGTGGCCGATAGTTAAATTAGGGTAAAAAGGTAATTTAGAGGGGGCTATAGACAAAAGGACTTGGCTAAGTTAGAGGGATTGGCAAAATGAAGGATTTATTTACCACAGGTGAGGCGGCGGATGTCTGCAAGGTAAGCCAGCAGACGATTATTCGCTGCTTTGATTCGGGCAGACTGGATGGTTTTCGCATACCCGGTTCGAAGTTTCGGCGGATTCCGCGTGAGAGCCTTGTCAAGTTCATGAAGCTCAACAGGATTCCTCTTGATAATCTGGATTCGGGTAAGAGGAAGGTGCTGGTTGTAGATGACGATGTGGAGATTACCGATTTGATTAAGGACATATTCAGCCGGGACGGCAGGTTCGAGGTTGCGATGGCTTCGAGCGGCTATGATGCCGGGGTTATGACGCATCAGTTTCGGCCTGACGTGATACTGCTGGATTACATGCTGCCGGATGTCAACGGCAATATAGTGTGTCAGACAATCAAGCAGAATCCGGATTTTGAGGACATCAGGATTATTATCGTAAGCGGCGTTGTCAAGCAGGATGAAGTTGACCAGCTTCTCAAGTCGGGCGCTGAGGCCTTTGTGAAAAAGCCGTTCAGTATAGATGAGCTGGTGAATAAGGTCTGTTCGGTTCTGCAGATGAGCGCCAGGATTTGATTTGGCGTGTCGATTTCATTTCGTACCAGGAGGAGCCCGGTCACGCAGGTCACGGAGTAAACCCTTAGGGGCTCAGTCGGGCTTGCGGCGTGTGAAACACGGCCAGGATGGCCGTACCACGAGGATTATGCTGGGGCAGTATGATGGCAGGGGAACAGTCGCGGGCACAGGTGGCGGCAGAGGTCGAGCACGTGGTGCATCGGCTCGGTGGTCTGAGTATTTTGCCTGGTGCGGCGAGTCGGTTTTTGTCGGGCCTGTTCGAGATGCGGCTGAGCCCGCGCGAGCTTGCCGAGATTGTCGAATCGGAGCCGGCACTTGCAGTGATGATGTTCCGGCTGGCGAAGAACCATATCAACGGCGCAGAACATGAGACGATTTCACTTCGCAGGCTTTGTGAGCAGCTCCCGCTTCGAGTGATGCGCGATGGTTTTTTTTCTTTGGGCGTGTATTGGCCCCCTGACGCAGACCAGCTTAGGGTGGAGCGAAGACGGCAGTTGGTAACGAATGCGGCGGCGGTTGCCGGCTGCGCGAGGGAGATTGCGGAACAATCGAGCCTTGATGTTGACGGGGATGAGGCTTACGCGGCGGGCCTGCTTTACAGTATCGGGAATCTCGCTCTCGATGAGGCGATGCCGCGCAGTTTCGCTGCGCTGGTGCAGCAGGCTCAAGAACTGCGCGTTTGTATCAGCGACGTTCAGGAGCAGAACCTTGGGCTGGATTATACCGTTCTGGGTAAGCGCCTTGCGGTGAAATGGTATTTACCTGGGCAGATTCAGATGGCCATCTGGCTGCACCTGGGTCAGTCTGAGGCGATTGCCGAAGCAGTACCGCAGTGGCAGATAGTGCAGGCTGTTCACCTTGGGTATATCGCGGCGAGGAAATTCGAGATAGGCCTCTCGGGCAGCTGCGATTCAGTTGAACTGCCGCCGGATGAGCAATTGCCGGGTATCAGCAGAGGGGACCTGGAGAATATCGCAAGGACTGTAAAGCAGCGTGTCGAGGGCCGAAGTGAAAATTTAGACTGGCAAAGAGAACTGGCCGAGTACGGCAAGGCTGTACAGACGGCAGCGGCGCAACTGGCGGCGGAGGGCAGCAAGGCCGCCGCCGAATCGCGGCGTGCACAGACCAAGGCAAGTCACTTCGATTTTGCCACGGAATTTCTGACGAGTATCGACGCCGACTCCGAGCCGATAGAAGTGGCCCGGCGCTTTGTGTGTCAGTGGCGCAAGTTCTATCAGACGGGGACGGCGTGTTTGTATCTGCCGAGCCCGGAAGGCGGCCTGATACCTGGGGCATCTTCGATTGATGCGGTTGTTACGGGTGGTGACCGAGCCGGTAAGGTGATGACAATCAGGCCTGCGGAGGATGAGCCGGTGATACCGCGGCAGATACAGCAGGATTTTGCGGTGATAGACGCGGGCGACGTTTGCAGGTGGCTGTTAGAGCAGCTCGATGTAAAGTTTGACCTTGAGCAGACGAAGGTGGCGCCGCTGCTCTGTCGCGGCAAGGCGATTGGGGCGATAGTATTCGAGTTTCACTACCCGGTGGCGACGGCCGCACTCAAGGAGATGTTCCAGGAGACGTGTTTTGTAGCGGCGGCGGCACTGGATGCTGCGTTTGCCCGCAGTAAGCAGCAGCGTTTCGCCGAGCGGTTTGCACGGCTGGCGACCAAAGGGCCGCCGTCTGCGGCGGCAGAGCCGGTGCGGGGCCGGATTCAAACCGGCGATTATATTGCAGCACTGGCGGAGATGGCTGCCGGGGCGGCGCATGAGCTGAATAATCCGCTGTCGGTAATATCAGGCAGGGCACAACTGCTGGCAGGGGATGAAACGGATGAAAAGAAGGCCGAGGCTCTGTTGCAGGTACGGGATAGCTGCAAAGAGCTTAGCCGGGTTGTCGGGGACCTGATGAGCTTTGCCGAGCCGGCCCGGCCGCGAAAGGCGTTTGTCGCCGCGCGGCAGATAATCGATGAGGCAATGGAGCTTGCTGCGCTCAAGACTCATAGTGACAGTATCGATGCACAGATTGAATTTGATGATGCAGTTAACGATGTGTTTGTGGATTCGGGGCAGATAGTCTCGTCGCTGGCAAGTATTATTTCCAATGCGGTCGAGTCGTATGGGCAAGAGTCCGGGCCGGTAGATATAACAGCAAGTCGAGCCGGCTCATCGGTGCGGATAGAGATAACCGACCATGGCTGCGGGATGGACGCCGAAACACTGGCCAGGGCCGCGTATCCGTTCTTTTCGAGCAAGCCCGCCGGGCGCAAACGCGGGATGGGGCTTGCTTATGCATCGAGATTCATCGAGCTTAACGGAGGCAATCTGAAAATCAACAGTGAACTCGGCAAAGGCACGACAGCCACGGTAACACTGCCGTGCAGTTAGTCGTTGCCTCTATTGCGTTCTGTGAGAAGATGCCGAGGACGCAGGGATTTTAACCACAAATGAACACGAATAAGCGAAGATTATGTTAATGCTGGTGGTCGTGTTCTGTTAAGTACGCGGTTTTGAATTCGGCAAGAAGGGCCCTCAACTTCTCGACGTCGGCAAGGTCAGTCGTCTGTTTGCATTTCATACTATAAACAATCATTTGGTGCAGAAGGGTGATCTTGTTTACATAGTCGTCATAGGCCTTGGTGTCGGATTTATCGGCGGGTGTTATACGCTGGGCCATAAAGTAATAGGTTACGATGTGGCTTAGCTTGTCGGCGTGGTCATCTTTATTGTTGACCCAGCGGACGAGCTGGTTGTAGTTCGGCTTTTCGGCGGCGGACAGTTCGGTAATCTGGTTCATCGATTTTTCTATTGTTGCGATGTGCTCGGCAATCTCAGCCAGGCGGGCGGGGTCGTCGTAGATTCCGCAGGGTACTTGGCAGTGGGAATAGACCACCGAGCTGAGGACGGCGGCTGAGGCGACGGCAAAAGCAGCGGCGATAATTTTTTGTCTGTGCGTTTTCATTTTTGGCCTTTCTGTATTATACTTTTAATGATGCGGATGCCTGCCAGCAGGCAGGGTTTATCACTTCAGCATTATACCCCCGGCTCGCGCTGATGGTTCGCTTATTTTGTGGGCGGCATCGGCTGTTTTTATAGGCCCTTTTTTCACCTGAGGTATCAGTGCTTTGCAGGTTTTTGGTTAATAACTGCCGTTTGTATGCCGATAAAGTGCACATAAGCCACAGAGGACACAGAGAGAATAAATTGGATTTTTGCAAGTTAATAGAAGAAACCTTACTTTAACTCGAGGTATTCAAATGGGGATTCAAAACTGGTCGGAAGATGTGATTCTGGTTGACCTGCCGACGGAGCCGGAGATGGGTGAAGAGCTTGTCAACGTTATCAGTATGGTCCGCGACCGCGGCGACTGCGACGTAGTCATCGATTTTTCACAGGTGGATATTGTGACCTCGTCGAGCCTGTCGAAGATGCTCAAGCTGCGGAAGCTGCTGGCTGACTGCGGGCATAAGCTTCTGTTCTGCAGTGTAGCGCCTGCGACCAAGGGCGTATTCACCGTTACAGGGCTGGACGGCGTGTTTGAGTTCGCAGACGACAAGTTCGTGGCGCTGGCTTCCTTGCAGATAGTGAGCGCTTAGTTAGCTTTTGCAAAGGCTGTTGACCCGGCGGCAGTGTTCTGTTACAGTAAAAATGGTTGATTGACGAGCCGGTTACGAAACTCGCTCATTAGGAGCGATATTCGTAATCTGCTCGCAGGTTTTTTCTGGCAGGTACAAAGGTAATGGACCTTAAAGATCTGCACCGGATAGAGCAGATTATAGGCTACCACTTCTCAGAACCCGCTTTGCTGGTGCGGGCGTTCCATCACGCCTCTTCGGTTGAGGACCGTATATTGAGCAACGAGCGGCTGGAGTTTCTCGGCGACGCTGTGCTGGGGATAGTAATCTGCGAGGCGCTGTATGAGCGGTTTCCGGGTTACCTGGAGGGCGACCTTACCAAGATAAAGAGCGTGCTGGTGTCGCGGCGGACGTGCGCGAAGGTGATAAAGAAGCTTGGCCTGCAGGATTTCCTGATGGTCGGCAAGGGAATGTCGGGCAGCCGGTCGATAACGGGTTCTCTTTCTTCGGCGCTGCTGGAGGCGCTAATTGCGGCCATCTATGAGGACGGCGGCCTGGCGGCGGCGAAGGGGTTTGTGCTTGCCGGCTTTAACTCAATGATTGAACGGGCGGACGCCGGGCAGACGCATGGTAATTATAAATCACTTCTTCAGCAGCATGCCCAGCAGCGGATGGGTGTAACGCCGGTCTATAATCTGCTGGACGAAAAAGGCCCGGACCACAATAAATGTTTTGAGGCCGAGGCGGTGATTGCGGACAGACATTTCAGCAGCGGCTGGGGGACGAACAAGAAGGAGGCCGAGCAGAAGGCGGCGTATAATGCGTTAGTTGAGCTCGGAGTTCTGCATAAGCTGTCGGAATAGTAACCTTGTGTTGTGGGCGGTGGAGGCGAGGGTTACTCTATAGCGAGCCAGGTGACAAACCACAGGACGGCGGCTGCGGCGATGATGAAGACAACGATCGAAGCAAACAGTACTGCGGTTTCTTTGAGAAAGTGGCGGGCGGTTATTTTGGACAGTTTTGTGGCTTTGTAAACTATGGCGACGGCCGCTGCGAGGGGGAGCATCCAGAGCATGGATTGCGGATTCATCTTGATATCTTCGGGCGCGGTAAAAGCGGCCAGCAACCATGCGGTATTATTCAACATTTTGTCTTTCCTTAGTTGCGCCAGGGCCTGCGTGGGCTATGTATATGCAATTGATGACGCAGAGCAGATTAAGCAGGCCCGATATGCTGGTATAAAGCTGGCCGATTTCCTGTGGCTTGCCGTAAACGGGATAGGCGCCTGCGGCGGTGGCATCACCGATGAGAAAGACGGCAGGACTGTTGAGTACCTGGGCAAGATACCACGGGTTGAGTCTGCCGAGGATTCCAATACCATCGGTTACGGGGTCAACCACGCCGATGGAACCGACGTAGATTCCGACTGTAAAGGTCAGTGCGATGGTGATAAAGACCAGACAGGCACGTTTTGTTTCGCCCAGCAGCAGATAGGCTGCGCCGGGGACAGCCCAGCCCAGTGCGGCGATGATGAGCAGCAACAGGCCGTGATTTGCCCGGCCAATTTTTTCGGCGACGTTTTGCATCAGGATTCCTGTGACGGTTCGGTGGTCTCATCGGCCGGTTTGTTTGGTTCGGCCTGCGGTTGTGGTTCTTTTATTGCTTTGAAGTTCATTCGTTTGAGGATATTTCCCGGCTGAAAGTGTACAGCGCCGAGGTTCTGGGTTTCGAGACTGTCCTGTTTGTATGCCATGAGCGTTTTGGTCTTGTCGTATTCGTTTCGGTCAATGCGATTAACCGAAAGGCTCTCGATGCAATAATAGCTAAGGTCGGGTTTGACCTCGACGGCGACAGGCAGCTCCTTTGGCGCGTTGCTGTCATCCGGTACGAGCCCAAGGAGCGTATCGAGAATCATTTTATCCTGATTGTGCGCGTTTATGGAGAGGTGGGCGCCGGGCAGCCCCTGACTTTGAGCGGCGAGGACTTCGTCCAAATCCGGGGAAGGCTTCTTCAAGTTGGTCAAGACTGTTATCTCGAAGTTATTGGGTTCGTTGGGTTCGGCCGGTTGGTATTGCTGATTAAATCGGTCGACAGCTGTTTCCCAGCCGTCTTTTTGCGCCAGAGCAAGGAACTGTTCGGCTTTTTCCTTTGCGGTCTGCATGGCCGCCAGGGCTTTCAGGTCTTTGACAACTTGCTCTCTAACCGAGTAAACTTCGTTATCTGTAGCCGTGTCGGACTGGCCCAGTTTAACCTTTGCTGAATTGAAGGTGACATCGAGGCCGGCGGGTTCGGCGGCCTTTTTTACATCGACTACCCTGACAAGGGCGGCGATTTTTCCCTGGAAGTCGCTGAGTGGGCCGATGGTTTCGTAAATCTTCGGCTTAGGTGCACCGCTGAGAGCGAGCTCGGCCGAATCGGGCTGGTCAACCGAGAAGACCTGTTGAGCCAAAGCATACGGCATCTGGCCTGCGCTTGCAGGCTTTAAGAACAGACCGATGAGATTGGCATCGGCCTGCATATCGAGGACGCTGAGCAGGCCGGTCTTGCCGGAATAAACGTTAATGGAGTTTTCTTTTGCAAGTTTGTCGGCGACGTTACCGAAATCGACGGCCAGTTCCCGGAGTCGCTCGGCTGTCAAGTCGGCGGCGTCGCTGTCACCGTATTTTTCTTCGGCAAGCTGCTTAGCTCGGCCGAGTATTGCCTCGGTTGTTTGGATGATTCTCTCATTGATTATGCGGTTGGTTATGGGCTTTGCCACCTGGCCGAAGCTCATGATGTACTGCAATAGCGGCGAGTTGGGGTCGTTCGGGTCCGAGGGTTTTTGCCCGGTAAAATCTGCTGTGTGGGCCAGATAGTATTGTTCTTTCTCCTGCTGTGTGGGTTTTTCAATAATTTTTTCAATGTCGTCGAGCTTTACAATGATGTACTCGAGCTGTACACGATTGTCGAGCTTATATCCGAAGCCGTAAGGGTTATCTTGCGTTGTTTCGCCGGGGTAATAAGCCTTGTATTTGTCAAACTGTTCCTTGATTCGGCTTTGGTCAGGTTCAGCCTGTTCGTCGGTGAACAGTTCTGCGCGGACGGCGACGAACTGGGTATCCATCGTCTGGAGTTCATCACTTACAAGCTGGCTTATCTGGGTGCGGGTAAGCTGTTCGTCTGAGCAGACAATTCTGGCGTACTCGGTGACGGCAAAAAGTTTGGCAAAGGCTGACAGGACGGTTTCTTCGGGAATTCCACTGTTGATGAATCTGTTGATGACCTGGCTGTAGGAGTCGCCGTCGAACAGTCTGGGAGTGATTTGGCGCAGCACATTGGCGACAACCTCATTGGTGAAGGCGATGCCCGCGGCTTCGGCTTCTTTCTTGAGCAGGTGCCAGTAGATTGTGTCTGTCTCGGTTTTTTTGGACATGTTTAGTATCTGCTCGTCGCTGATTCGCAACTGGTTGTTTCTTATCATCTGTCGCAGTGATGCGATTGACATGGGTGAGGTTCTGCCTTCAGAAAAGAGCAGCTCGGCCAGAAAGATGCCGTGGACATCGCGTAAGCGGAGCAGAAAGTCGGCTCTCATTTGGCGCAGGATGGCCAGCTCACTGTTTGCCCGGTTGATATCTGCGAGGGTTATTTTATTATTTTTGCCGAAGAGAGCTACGGCCTTGCCGGCCCGGGGCCCTGCATAGCTGCAGGTCGTCCGCAGGGCACTGCCGCCAATAAAGACTATCATCAGGCCGACAACGGCGATGGCTATTATCTTGCGATTGTTCTTGCGAAACCATTTCATTAAACTCATCGTTTTGCTCCGAACCAACTATTCCGAACGAATTTTGAAACTGTACAGTATAGGCCGGGCAGCGGTATTTGCAAGAAAAATTGGCCCCGCACCTGCTTTGGAGGGCGGTTGCGGGATGTGAATTGCACAAGCTCTTGCACGAGGCTGCTCAGACTGTACTTGATTGTCGTTAAGCAAAGTAGGTGCGGGGCAGGTGTCTGGGATTTATAAACTTCTTGCACTGGAGAAGGCCTTGGCGGATAATAGGGGTGAAAGTTCCAGAACTTTTTATTGGGAGGCTAACCAGATGAATGCCGAACAGAATCGTCAGAAGGATTTGGTGGATACTACCGATTGCTTAGAGGCGGTGGGGGTTTTCAGGTGCTGGAAGAACCTGTTTTTTGCGGTGATACTCGTCGGGCTGCTGTTGCTCGGCGCTTGCTTCTGGATTATGGACCTGGGGCTCATCAGTGATGAGTCTAAGGGTGAGCAGGCGGTGACAGTCGAGGCGGTGACGGAGCAGGTAGTGCCGGTAGTGGAGGAAACGGTGGACGAAGTGAAGCAGCAGGTGGACGAAGCGGCTGCAAAGGTGGCGGGCGATGCCAATGCACCCGATGACCAGACAAAGGCCAAAAAGCCGCTGAAGCTGCCGTTCAAATTGCGGCAGGGGCAGGTGATGTGGGCGATACGCGCGCTTGATGCTGTGGTTATTATGGCGGCGGTGCTGTATTGTCTTGCGATTCTGTTTACGCTTAAGATTTCGATGGTGGGCAGGCTCGGCGGTATAAACCATATAAGCCGCGCGTTCTTCTGGTCTCTTATACTGCTGGCTTTAATTGTGCCGTGGCAGGTTGTGCTGGGATGGGGACTTTTCGGTGTAACTTTCGAGCCGAGCGAGCTTGTGCGGAGAACGGCCGGTTACGAATCGGATTCGGTATTTGTTAAAGCCTTGTTCTGGTTCCGGTTTGTCGTGGTTTGGGCGATTGCCCTTTTGTGCCTTATACTTGCGCAGGTACGTACCAGCCGCTGGTCGAAGGCGACGCTGAAAAGGCTTGAAGTCATCTGATGGGCTTGAAGCAAACATCGGGTGGCACGGGCTTCAAGCCCGTGAAGACGCGGCCGGGAAGGCCGTGCCGCACGGCTTCAATTTTCCACCTTTTTCTTTGAGCCGAAGGTCTCAACGTACTTTTGGGCGTAGCTGACCGCGGCCTGGTCTTTGTCAGGTCTAAAATCCAGTTCGAGGAATTGGTCGTACCACTGCGCGGCGATTTCAGGTTCATTGAGATAGTGACTGCAGTCGGCGATTTTGTAGGCGATTTGGTACTTGTACACGTAATTGTCGGCGTTGTCCCACGCCTTTTGATAATAGTCACGGGCCTGGGCGTAATTGTTCTGGTCGTACAGGACTTCAGCGGCAAGCCTGGCGGCGGGCATGAATTGTGCGTCTTCGGGCCTGGCGAGTATCGGCATAAGGGTCTTGTGGCACAGTTGGTATTTGCCCTGGCTGTAGTAGAGCCTGGCCAGTGCCAGTTGAGCTTCGGGGTAATCCGGTTTTTCCCCCAAAGCCGTCAGAAGCGCCTCTTCTTTTTGGTTTGGGTCCTGTGCGTCTTCGGCCTCGGCCAGATAGGCGGCGGTGCAGCATTCGCCTTCTATATACTTCTTGAGGTCACCGTTAAGTTTTTCGGCCGATGAACCTATAGCCTCTTCAAGCACTTCAAGCTCGTACCCCTTTTGTTTAACAAGGCCGATATAATTTGCCAGATATCCGTTCTTGTACAGCCAGCTTAAAAGTGCGCTGGCCAGATAAGGTCCGGTAGGCCATTCCCGGAATCTTTCATCGGAACTTATATAGAATTTTTTGATGTTGAGTCTTGTCTTGGCCTCGACTTCGCCCCGCAGCGCAAGGCCGGTGCGGGGACACGGACCGGCCGGTACGAGTTTGCCGTCGATGATTCGGGCGTCTTTGCTCAAGAATGATATCAGGCCGGAGCGGAACCATTCGGGGGCGTCGTCAAATCGCCGGGCTACAAAATGCTCGGCGATAGAGGCGAAGAGCGGTTCAAAGGTAATGTTCGTGTCGTCACCTGTAGTTATATAGGTATAAACAGCCGGGACGGATGGGACATAAAAACCATCACCGGCTTCGATGAGGTGACCATGGTCTTCGATGAGTCTTCGCGCTTCGGCAGCGGTTCGCGACAGATAGATTTTGAGCGGCTTATCGGGCTTAATCTGAAAGTAAGTTTCATTGAGGCTCTGGAAACAGGCGTTGGCGTTGTCGAAGACAATCTGTATGAGTTTATCGTTAAAGTCGCCCTCGACCGTTACGAAGGTTGCTTCATGCTGCTCCTGTTCCCGGGTGGAAAAACCCGGACAAAGCAGCATCAGAGCAAGCAGTGCACATCTTGTTAAGGCCTGGTGGTTCAGTTTTTTATACATAGTCATTCCACCCCTGCTTACGGCTCGCCCGAGGCCGAACTGAATCGGAAGGCTATTATAGGGTGATTTTGGTAAATTATCAATCACTTTAATAGTAATAGCGGCGGCCTTTGCCGATTCGCAGGTGCGGACGGTGTTCGCGGAGGTGTGTTAGCTGTTTATCAGCAGCAAGGCGCGGATGACCTCAGCGACGCTCCATGCTTGTGCGAAACAGCCTCTGGGTTCGTGTGGCGGGTCGCCGTCGAAGATTTCCGAGATGCTGCCGAGACAGGCTTGTTCGGTCAGATGTTTTATGAGCGGCTCGAGGAATTCCCGCGCCTTTTGCCGGCTCTGCGGGCTGAACTCGTTTACTTTCAGCCAGGCTTCTATAAAAGGCCCCATCAGCCAGGCCCAGACGGTTCCCTGATGATAGCTTTCGTCTCGCTGACGTTGCGAGCCGCTGTGGATGCCTTTGTAGTTCGGGTCCTTCGGACTCAGTGAGCGCAGACCGTATGGGGTCAGCAGCTCAGCCTGGACGACGTCAACGATGCGGCCTTGTTGTTCGATGGTCAGCGGGCTGAACTCCAGTGACACCGCAAGTATCTGGTTGCATCTGCAGGACGTGTCGGCTGTGCCGTCCGGATGGATGCAGTCATTGAGATAGCCTGTCTGCTCGTTCCAGAAAAGTTCTGTAAAATTGCGGCCGACGGTTTCAGCAAGCCGGTCGAACTGATAGGCCTTTTCGATGTCCCATGTGGCGTAGAATTTGGCAAGATGGCAGAGTGCGTTGAACCATAGCGCGTTGACCTCGACGGCCTTGCCGTGGCGTGGGGTGAAGGCAACGCCGCCGAACTTGGCGTCCATCCATGTCAATTGTGTTTCTTCATTGCCGCCGGTTATCAGGCCGTCCGCCTCGGCGCGGATGTCGAAGCGTGTGCCGCGGCGGTAGGATTCGACAATCTGCAGTATGGCAGGCAGAAGCTGTTCGGTAAAGGTAGTTCCGTCTCCGACGGTTTTTAGATATTGAAATGCCGCGTTGATGAACCACAAAGAAGCGTCGATGCTGTTGAAGTATGCGGTCTGGCTGTGGTCATCGAAACGGTTTGGTATCATCCCTTCGTCGGCAGCGGCGGCGAAGGTGGTGAGCACTGAGCGCGCGTCTCCGTTGCGGCCGGTGGCCAGCAGCAATCCCGGCAGAGCGATAAACGCATCGCGTCCCCAGTCAAAGAACCAGGGAAAGCCGGCCAGCAGGGTAGTTCTTGCGTCGCCGTCAGTTTGTCGGCGGCAGATGAACTGGTCGGCTGCCAGGACAAGTTTTCTTATTGTTTGGTCTTTTGTCTTGGCGCCGGCGACGACGAGCTGCTGGGCCTTTTTCAATTCGGCGGCCGTGTTTTTTATGTTTGCACGGGCAAGATGCTGCGCGTCACAGGAGTAGCCGAGGCAGGCCTTGAGGACGATTTTGCAGGGGCTGTTTACCGTACACTTGTAGAAACCCGGCGCCCAGAGGTCCTCGATGTAGTCCTGGCCGCGGTTGCGGTCCCGGCGATATACAAAGTTGAACCACCACTGCGGGTCCTTCTCATAGAATATCTGTCCGCGGTCCCGTTCGCAGTTGATAAGCAGCTCACAGCTTCCGGGCACATCGTGACATATGAACAGGCCGTTCTCGAGCTGCGCCGAGCACAGCGGCGCGTAGGATTTTTGCAGGCTGTGAAAGTCTCGCAGGGCGATGAAGGGCCGCAGGGTAAAATCAAACGTCTTTTCGACGGTCTTGAAATCGTACTGCACAAGAACCAGGTCATCGTTTCGTGAAAGATAGACGGACTTGGTCATTTCGGCGCCGTCGTCCTGAGGACTCCTCACGCAGAGCCGGTAGTCGAAATGTGCGCCGGCATCGCGGGTGAACCGCTTGATATAGCCGAAGCCGGCGGGACTGAACTTTTCTTTGTCCTGGGGACTGGCGCCGGAGAACTCGAAGGTCGTCAGGTGATGCAGGTGCCCGTCAGTAATGACGGTCTCGAGCAGATTCGACAGGCCCAGGATGCGATTTGCCGGCGGGTCGAGCGAGCCGATAAGCAGGCCGTGATACCGTCGGGTATTGCAGCCGATGATTGTACCGGCGCTGTAACCACCGCGTGTGTTGGTAAGTAAGTATTCGTAGTTAAGCAACTCGTCGAGCGTTTTGTCGTCGGTGCTGACGGAGACAATTTCGCCGGGGGCCCCGCTGATGTTTGTCTGCTCTTTGGTTAACAAGGTTGTAAGAGTCTTGTCCAAATTCTCTTACCTGCTGTTCATTAAGCGGCCGCCAGGGAGATTTAACTGACCGCGGTTACAGGGGTCCCGTTTTGCGAATCATTGCAAAATGGTAACCTTGACGGACCATCCGCTGTCGGCGCCGCGTTGCGTGTCGGGGAAACAACGGTTTGCATACAGCGGTCGTTCAGATTGTCCAGTACGTTCATGAAGTTGATATAAGAGTCGTACGGCGAGTCGTACGGATTAAAATACTTGTGGACGTCACCGTCGGCGAAGTACTTGGTGCACATGTAATAAAAATGGTCCGAGGTCTGAAGCCTTCTCCAGTCGGCAATGAGCTTTTCGTCGCCGAGGGCCTTGATTGACTTTTCGAGACGATAAAGCTCGTGGATGGCGTTGGACTGCATTGAATTGCCGAGCCACGCCGAGAGGTCTCGCTCGGTGTCGGCCCAGCTTATAAGATGGGGCACATCAATCTGGCCAACGCTCTGGTAGGCACCAGCTGCCTCGCTGGGTGTTTTGAAATCGTTATCCGGATGCCTGAGTATTTCTTCCGGTAAGTGCCGCATGAAATCAAATATGCCCGTATCTTCCCACTGATGCTCGCCGAAGGTCTCGTAGTCCATGAACAGGTTGACCACGTAGCCGTTGCCGTTGACGGAATTGACCCACTGGCTGAATTTGTCTGCGGTCAGGGGCCACTCGGCCCAGCGGCGATTCGAGAATCTAAACGCGATGTCATCGCTGAGAGCGTAGTTCTTCATCAACAGCTTGAGGCGCTCGCACCCTTTTGGCTGATAGACGTAATTGGGGCTGCGAAATCCCAGTATGTGGTCGGCGCCTTCGCAGAGGATGGCATCGAATCTGCCCGTTGACTCGATAAGCCTGGCCAGGTCATTGTTATATATGAGTTCTGTGTTTCTGAACACGCGTGGTGTCTGGCCGAAGAGTTTTTCCATGGTCCGGCAGTGCTTGTCCACCTGTTCGATGAATTCGTTTTGCGAGTAGATGAAGCTCAGGCTATGGTGGTAGGTTTCAGCGAGGAATTCGACGCAGCCGGTCCGGGCAAGGGCGTGAAAAGTGCTTAGAACCTCAGGGCTGTATTGTTCGAGCTGTTCAAGCAATATGCCGGTTATGCTGTATGCGACCTTGAACCTGCCCTGGTATTTGCGTATCAGATCGAGAATCAGCCGGTTGGCGGGAAGGTAGCACTTGTTAGTCACCTTGCGGCAGACTGCGGCGTTCTTGTGCTCGTCGAAATAATGGCCGCTTTTGTCGAAAACGGTGTAGTGCCGCAGCCGAAGTGGTTGATGTACCTGGAAGTAAAATACTACTGAAGCCATGAGCTCCTTCTCTTTTCTGTTTCCTTAAACGCCGACGAGCATCTCCTGATAAATCTTCGCGCACTTGGCGGCTGAATCGACCCAGCGCAGCTTGCGCACCTCGTAGTTGCCGTAATCCCTCAGTGTGGCGCTCAGCGGCGGATGCTTGAGGACCGCGATGATTTTGTTGGCCATTTCATCGATGTCCCAGAAATCGACCTTCAGTGCGTGAGTCAGCACTTCACTGACGCCGCTTTGCTTGCTTATGATGACGGGCACGTCGTGGTTTAGCGCTTCGAGCGGGGCTATGCCGAACGGTTCGGAGACCGAGGGCATCACATACAAGTCGGCCATTCGGTAAATCTTCTGGACCTGCTCGCCGCGCAGAAAGCCCGTGAACAGGACCTTATGGCCGATGCCGAGATGGGCGGCCAGCTCCACCGAATGGTGCATAAGGTCGCCGGAGCCCGCCATAACGAATTTGACGTCATTCATAACATCGAGCACGCGTTTGGCGGCCTGGAGGAAGTATTCCGGACCTTTCTGCATTGTGATTCGGCCGAGGAACAGGACGATTTTTTCGTCGCTTTTGATACCGGCCTCGGCAAGGCTGGCGCCGTTTCCGTTGGTTTTTTCGATGCCGTTGTGGACCACTTCGACCTTCTCGCCGCTGACGCCGTACCGGCTGATAATGATGTTTCTGGTGAAGTGGCTTACGGCGATTATTTTATCGGCGGCGTGGAAGCCCTGCCGTTCGATATCGTAAATCATCTGGTTGACGTGCTCGCCGCTGCGGTCGAATTCGGTGGAATGTATGTGTACGATTAGCGGTTTGCCTTTTATCGCGGCGATAGCTATGCCTGCCGGATACGTCATCCAGTCATGGGCGTGAATGATGTCGAAATCTTCTTCGGCAGCCAGCTCAGCGGCTATGGCCGCGTAGCGGTGCACCTCGGTGTACATATCGCCGCAGTACTGGCCTGCGCCCGCAATAGGAGCGAAGGAGCCCCTGCTCAGGGCTATTTGTTTCTGGCGTAAGCTCTCCTCGATTCGCTGTCTGTAGGCATCGGCCGTTCCGTACGGCGACAGGGCCGAATCGACGGCACAAAATTGCACATTTGCCAGGTGCTCGTATTTGAATCTGGTGGTATTTCTGTAATGCTCCGGGCCCAGCAGTCTGACGTGGGTGTTTTGCAGGTTGTTGACCATGCGGGGCAGTACGAAGGTGACTTTGATTCCGAGCTGGTCCATCGCTTTGGTCAGGCCGTAACAAGCCGTGCCCAGACCTCCGCTGATAAACGGCGGAAATTCCCAACCCAGCATGAATACTCTCATA
>CAYSTP010000033.1:8224-15805 GCA_964434085.1 uncultured Pirellulales bacterium | reverse complement strand
TTGGCCTGGAACTGCAGGCTCATTCCTTCCTGCGGCTGGATTTGCAGAGTCAATACATTTGGGGGTAATTCTTCAAGGCCGGCTGATACGAACATTGAGTGCGGGACGTGCCTGAATGTTATTACTATCTCCGTGTTCTTCGCGGCCAGCCGCTTGCCGGAGCGGACGTAAAACGGTATGCCTCGCCACCGCCAGTTGTCCACCAACAGCTTCGCCGCAACAAAGGTCTCCGTCTGTGAATCGTCAGGTACACTCTCCTCTTGTAAATAACCGCACACGTCTTTACCGTCAATTCTGCCTGCCGCGTAACGGCCGCGAACAATCTGCGTCGACCACGGTTCAAACTTAATCGGCCGTATCGAGCGCAGCAGCTTTATTTTCTCATCCCGCACGCGGTCCGCCTCGAACGACGTGGGCGGCTCCATCGCAACCAAAGCCAGCATTTGCAGCATGTGATTCTGAAATATGTCTCGCAGCGCGCCGCTTTTGTCATAATAACCCGCCCGGTACTCAACGCCCACCGACTCGGCTATCGTTATCTGAACGTGGTCTATATAATTGCGATTCCATATCGGCTCGAATATAGCGTTGGCGAAACGGAACATTAAGATGTTCTGAACCGTTTCTTTGCCTAAATAATGGTCGATTCGGTAAAGTTGGGACTCATCGAAGCACTTGCTGACGACGACATTTAGCCGCTGAGCACTTTCCAAATCGTGTCCAAACGGCTTTTCAATAATCAGTCTGGCCTTCTGCCTGTCCTCTTTGGTTTCGTGGCACGCCAAACCAGCCCCGCCAAGATGTTCGGCAATAACCGGGTATAAAAAAGGCGGAACCGAAAGATAGAAAATCAAGTTGCCGTCAACCTTATGCTGCTCATTCAGTTCTTCAATTCGTTTTTTGAGCCCTTCGTAAAACTTTGCATCACCATAATCACCGCTTATGAAGTGACACTTCTGTGTAAAGTTTTTTGCCTGCCCCGCTGCTTTAGCCGCATCTTTCGCTATCGCGTCTGCGGAGAACCGGGCGAACTGCTCATCGGACATGTGTGTTCGCCCGCAGCCGAGTATATAGAATTGCTCCGACACCAGTTCTCGCCGATACAAATCAAACAGGCTCGGCAGCAGCTTTCGCTTCGTCAAATCACCCGAGGCCCCGAACACAACCAGGGCCGTCGGCCCTGCCGGCTGCTCGGCACAAACTATATCCATCCTGCCAACCTTAGGCGTTATTGTCTCCACTTGCCGTGCTCCCTTATCGAGGGTTAATCTTTCTTTAGAAACTGTACTTTACGGCCGCGTACAGGTTCGTATTATTCCGGAACTGGCCGAAGAATGTGCTCGGATAATCACCGAAGAAGACATTTGCCCCGGCTTCGAGGGCCAGGTTATCGCTCGCTTTGTAGTTGACGTTCGGCCTCATATATACATCTTTATCCGAGGGCGAGAAATATGTAAACAGTGAACATCGAAGATTCTGGTTCATAAGGAGCCTGGTAAGGCGCACCGTTATTAAATGCCTGTTCCTGTCACGGCTCAATCCGGCGGGCATACTGTCTCTGTGCTGGTCGTAGTCGAGCATGTGTTCAACATAATATTGCAGACCGGCCGTGAAGTCCTTTCCAATGTCCTGCGTGTAACCTGCAAGGAACCGCAGTTCCGAATTGTTTATATTGCCGTTGTGCCCGCTCTGGTCGTCGTCGGATTCGTAATAGCCGAATTCGAGATTGCCTATTCCCTTGCCTGCATTGCCCCGGACGCTTGCACCATAGACATTCAAATCCGGGAATATGGCTTGTGTTCTCGTTGCATTCAGCCCGCCCGGGCTTTTCCAGTAGCCGCGATAGGCGTACGCGGCGTATTCATAATTATTGATGTTCTTATAGAGCCTCAGTGCAATTTCATCGTCCCTGAACCAGCGGTTGGGCTTATCGGTGTGTATTATTGCATCCGTTCCGGCCAGTCTGCCGAGACCTGAGTTCCAGTATGAGATACGCTCGCCGGTTATATAGCGGTCCGGGTCGAACTGGGGGGTATAAACAATATCGAGGTTCGCAAAATCACTGAATAAACTTACCTTGACCGCATCGGACGGGGCCTTGAGATATTCGGTGTCCCTGCCGATAAAAAATGACTGCCAGTCTTTCGGAAATAAATCGTTGATAAAGATAAGGTCACCTGTACCCCAGGTCAGGATTTGTCTTCCGACTTTCAGGTCCATAAAGTCGTAAGGCCTTGTGAAAATGAAGGTCTCACGCAGGTCGAAGTCGGCCTGCTCTTCGACCATGTCGCCGAAGAGGTCGCCTTTGACTTTGAAATCCGCCCAGTCAAGATACGATGACAGCTCGACCTGAAGCCTCTGCTCCATAATCGACATGTCTTTTTCATACTTATCTTTTCGAGTGCGGTAGCCTGAGCGTATCTCGTAGAATCCGTGCATATCCAGGTTCGAGAACAGCAAATCAATATTGTTCGCACCCTTGTCCTGACCGGCATTGGCTGATGATAGAATAGCCGCGAGCACAAGTACAAAAGTCGCAGGGTGTATGCGATGCGTCATTTGACGGCTTCCCTCGGCGGCCTGCGAAGATAGCGTTCCGAGAATATATCGTCGCGAAGGCCGATGTTGTACTGAACGTCTGTAAATTGCATTTCGGTTTTGCTGCCGCTGTTCAAATCCGAGGCAATGGATGTAACAACGGTCGGGTACTGAACGACCTGGTCTCCTTGATTAGCTTCAATCGTCTCGACTTTTTGTGATTCGATAGTCCTGTATAACCTGCCGTTCCTGTCGTAGTATTCCATCTTCATAGGTATGAACGTCTTTCGGTCTATAGCGACGTTGTAATAGCTGAACTCCACTGCATCGGGGTCTTTCGGGATGTTTTTGATTATGTAGAATTCGGGGGTGGTCTGGATTAACTCGTGTGTGTCCTCGGCGAGGTTTCGCCCGGACACATCCTCGTACAGGAAATCGGAACCGACGAAGCTGGTCCGTTTGTCACTTGCGGCGATTCGCTTAACCAAATCGAGCGCCGGAAGATACAGCCACCTGTCGTCGTCCTTTTCGAGAGCGGCGTGCTTGTGAACCATAAAGACCATCCCTCGAACGTCGGCGGGCCTGATAAAGTAAACGAAATATTTCTGGTCGCCGCCGTCGGCGTCGTCTCTTCTCAAAATGATGAATTCTCTTTCTCTTACCTGTCCGTTCTTGTCGGTTATCTTCATGTTGACTTTTGCCTTGCCGTCATCGCCCTGATAGTAAGCCATAATGTTGGCCTTGTTGATTATGGAGTCAACATCGAGGCTTTGCTCTGTTGTTGAAACCGCTATTTCGTTCGGCTCGACGGCATTGACATCAGCAAACAGTGGTGAAGAAATGACACAGATAAACATAAAGAACAATATCGTTTTCATCGGAGACCTCACTTTTCTTTTTTCAGTTTGTCTTATTATCGGTTTTCTTTTTGTTCAAGTCTTTTGCAGGCCTGCCTGCGTGACGTCAGGCCGCAGATAAGCGCCATAATCGGTATAGCTATCGCACTAATCAAGGCCAGCCTGGTCAAGCGGAGGTGCCAGTACTGGTGCAGGTTCACGCCGATAAGAATGACGACGGCTACTGAGATAATCAAACAGAAAGCACAATTGCAACTGGGCGATACTACACCAACTCTGGTCTTGAACAGCCGTTTTTCGGCCAGCCTTATTATTGCGGGCAGGGTGGTTAGTGTGATTACTCCCGACAAACCCATTATCGCACAGAGGAACAGGCCGACTGTTTTGTAGGGCACCAGCGGCGCCAGCAGAAGGGGCAGAAATCCTATTGCTATAACCAGCACGTTCCTGGTTATCGCCCGCGCAGGACCGCCGAACATTATGCCTGCGCTTACTTTCCATGAGCCGGTCTCGGCGTAACTATCTCTTGCCCGCTCCAGGAAGTGAATCGCAAAATCAACCGCCATACCCAAAGTCAGCGCGCTTAATACCGCGACAGGCATGTCGTAGTCCTTGTCGGTCAGGCCTATTATGCCATAGATGATGGTTATCGTAATCGTCAGCGGCAACATGCAGATAATTCCCCACAGCGCCGAACGGAAAAGAACCGCCATCATAATAAAGACGATGATGAAACTGCCGAGGAAAGATTGAAGCATTCCAAATACCATCTTGTCCTGCCAGACCGTGTTGATATACGTCAGCCCGGCCCAGTTGCATTCCAACTGTACCGGCGGCGGATTTTTGGCGAAGAAATCGTCCACGGCCTTTACGACTTCCTCCATATCCTTGTTGTCGCCGCTGGTCAACTGCAGCCATATATTTGCCTTGCTGTAATCGTAAGTGACAAAATGCCACAGATAATTGGGCTTATGACTGCTCTGAAACTGAATCAGACACTGCGCCACAGCGGCCGACGAATTCGGCACAATATAGCTTTCGGGCTTACCATCAATCAGTTCCTTGTGGACCTTTTTTACGATATCGACCACACTGGTGCTCTTGCCGACGAGCCCGCTGTCTTTGAGATGCTGCTGCAGTTTTGCCATATAATCAAGGACATCAGGTTGCTTGAACAGTGCTAATCCAGCCTTTTGTATCTCCAGGAAATCTACCGCTTCGTACCACAAATCGACATCCGTACCTTCCGCCGTATCAAGTTTTTTGTTGGCCGTTTCAATTAATTCATCGATATACTGCTCTTTAGTTTTTCCATTGGCATTTTGCGAGGCAATCAGTTCCATTACTTTGCTGAGCGAGTTCGCAGCAGCAGGCAATTCACTCTTCAGTTCGTCGGCCCTGTTCTTCCAGTTCTCTCGCAGGGAATCCATAAAGCGCGGCGTAATTTTTCCTTCGGTTGCATCTTCAAGAGCAAGATACGCCATATAAGTTCCGCCAAAATGCCTGTTTAGCTCGATATCAGCCTGGTGGATTGGGTGCCTTTTGGCAAACCACTTGACGGGGTTGTCGTTGACCTGGATTTGAGTGATTCCGTAAACGGCAATTATGACCACTACGGAAATGACTACCAGTATTATCTTTGCACGGTCGTAGGTGAAATTGCCGGTTTTCTTCAGTAATACCGTCAACCAACTCTGCTTTTGCTCGTGCACAGCCTTTCGTCCGAAGTTCTCGAGCGATTTTTCGCCTATTATCATTATATACGCTGGTACGAACGTCACCGTAAACACCCACGCAATCATAATGCCGACAGCTACAAACAGGCCGAACACCTGAACAGGCGGTATCGGCGTGAGGGCAAGCGATGCAAAGCCCGCCGCCGAGGTCAACGACGTGTAAAGCATCGGCGTAAACAGATGGCTCATAACCTCCCTCGCCGTTGCAATCCTGCCTTTTTCCTTCGTATAGACGTCGAAGAATTCCGAAAGAATATGAATAGAATCCACCACAGCTATCGGCATAAGGAAAATCGGTATCATCGAGCTCATTATGTGGACGGGAAAACCGAATCCGATTAAAAACCCCATCGTCGAAATAACCGAAACCATTGCCACTATCATCGGTGAGATAACAAGAACCAGCTTGCGGAAGAAAAGCAGCATCAGCAGAAATATTATCACCATCGCCGTCGGCGCGGATATTGCCATTTGAATGAACATCTCGACGCCGAAGGTGTCTTCAGCAACCGGCAGGCCCGTGATGTAATATTGTTCGTCTCCCGAAAGCGCAGCTATTTTTTTCCTCAGCTCACTGTAAACCCGGTAGCTCAGGTCCTTGCTCGTCAGCGGCAGATAGAGGCAAACCGCCTTGTCATCCTCAGCAAAAACCGTTCCTTCCAACAGCGGACTGTTTTTAGCTCTTTCCCTGATTTGCAGCGCCTCAGCCTCGTTGGCGGGCGGCTTTTTCATAAACCATTCGAATTTAATCTCGCCGGGTGAGCCCTGACTGATGTAGTCAACCACCGAAGGGGCCAGCAAATCAACTTCAATCACCCCCGCCTGCTTCTGTGGGTCTTTCTTATCAGGCCAGGTGAGCGTCCTGGCAAATTCCGTCAGCTCATAGACCCGCCCCAGCGAAGCGGGGTTGAATATGCCGTTGGGATTTTTATTGTTGACGACCCCCAGCACTACCATGTCACTCAGGGAGAATCGCTGCTTGTTGAGATTATGAAATACCCTTACCGGCTCATCCTCTGAGAGCATATTCTCCGGGTCGGTATCGACTTTTATCATTGGAATCAGCGAACCGGTTGCAACGGTAAAAACAATCAGCAGGCTGACGACCAGCCTGTATCGCTTAAGTGACAGTTCAACTATAGTCCGGCCGATGTTCATTTGCTTTTCCCTGGCGCCGCCTTTAGGATGATTTTTCTGTGCTGCTGACAGTCGTTTATCGCCTGTACATTGAGCGCTGTACGGTGTGCGTTATTCATCCAGAGGTTTGAATTCGTCTTTTCCGACGCCGCACTCCGGACACACCCAGTCGTCAGGCAAATCCTCGAACGCCGTGCCCGGCTCGATTCCATTTTCAGGGTCGCCTTTGGCAGGGTCGTATATATACCCACACGCGGTACATTCGTATTTCTTCATGGCACTAATCCTTATAATCTTTTGTCGTTTAATGTTTTGTATCCCATGCCAGTATACTTTTTCGCGGGCCAATAGCAACCCGTTACAGGTTCAATCCCGCCTATGCTGTCTCGAGGTCCACATCGCTCATAATATTTCCAACCAGCCGAAACGACTACATACTCATCTCGGCATAGTGGACTTGAATGGTTGAGCATACAGCGGCAACAACTTCAGGGATGTCAATGTAGTTTGCAGGTACGTAGAGTTGGAGGCGGGGGATTCGAGGTCCCGTCAGCGAAAATCACCTGCTTATATCTTTCGCCATGGGATATGGAATTTCTTAACGAAGAAAAATGGCTGTGTGCTAAACTTCACAGTTTTTAACGATGAACAACTGATACGGTATCGGGGTAGTTAAACAGTAACAAAAAGGCAGGGCCGCTACCGACCCTGCCTGTATTGTTTAATCATTGAAGAGCAGTTTAATACATACATTTGCATTCTAAGCTTTTTATCAGGTCCTGGACCATAGCTGCCAATTCGGCGACTGCTTCTCCTTCGACAAGGTCCACAGGCCGGGACTGACCATCACAACACTCGTAGATACACCTTAGCTGGATGCACGCTAACCGGTCCAATCCCCTGTCGATGAGCTTGCCGGCCAATTTAAGCATGAGCCTCATGATTTCCAGTCGTAATTTCGCTAAGCGCGGCAGCCTGCCGCACCCAACCAATGTGCCTTGTTCAACAGACTCATCAAAAAAGGCGCGGATATCGGCTATCTGCTCCGAGAGCGGAAGTATGCCTGTCGCGTCAAGCTCCACCTCTATATAGGATTCATCCGGGTCGTTACTGCCGACCTCCATGACGACCCAGGAGTATTCCTCAGCCGACGGCGTAAAGGTAACTTCTACATCTACGGCCTCACCCGGCTCAACCACCACCGGTAAAGCTGGAGCTGATGTAATGGAGAAATCGCTGCTGACGGCCTGAATAATGATGGAACTGACAGTAAGGTTTCCTTCGCCCACGTTGGAGATTGTAACAACGCCCGT
>CAYSTP010000033.1:0-8124 GCA_964434085.1 uncultured Pirellulales bacterium | reverse complement strand
CAGACCTCGACCTGGCCTGTGAACCCTGCCGTGGTGTTTATGTCGAACACGACCGGCGGCTCGCCGAGCATCAAACCCGGCGGCGGTTCCTGGGCGTCAGCTAAGGTTGTCGAGGTCATCGTCGTTTCGCCCGCATCGGTAACATTATCGAAGGTCAGTGTTACGGGAATCTCTCCCGTAGCCGTGTCCTCTGGCTCCACGACAACGCCGACGCCCGCCGGGGTCTCGGCGGGGAAGATAAGCTTCCAAATCCAGGGCTCCTCGCCGTGCGTCCCATCGTCAGCCACGAAAAACAGCGTCCCGTTTACATTGGTCAGTTCCCAACTTCTTGACGAGGTGGGATATGAGCTATTGATTCCCGGATTGATATCATCGACTATCTGGGTGCCCGCTTCGGTCCCATCGCTCTTCCACAGTTCGACACCATTTACATCTTCATAAGCCCAGAAAAGCAGCGTCCCATTCACGTTCATCAATCTACGTGGACCTGAACTGCTGCCCGGATTGATGTCTTTGACCATTACAGTACCTGCCTCGGTCCCGTCACTGGCCCAGAGTTCCACGCCGTGCGTCTCATCGTTGGCTGCGAAAAACAACATCCCATTCATTTCCGTCAGGTAGGAGGGATTCGAATCATTGCTGCCCGGATAGATATCCCTGGTCATAAAAGTGCCGGCCTCAGTACCGTCGCTGACCCACAGTTCATCACCATGCGTCCCATCGTTGGCTCGAAAAAACAGCTTCCCATCCACGTTGGTCAGATAGTCAGGAGAATACGTACCGCTCGGATTGATATCCCTGACCATAAAAGTGCCGGCCTCGGTCCCGTCGCTCTTCCAGAGTTCCCTGCCATTCGTACCGTCATCGGCCCAGAAAAACAGGGTACCGTTCACGTCGAACAGATTGCCCGGACTTGAGTTGTTGCCATCGGGATTGATATCCCTGACCATCACGGTGCCGGCTTCGGTGCCGTCGCTCTTCCAGAGTTCATAACCATTTGTCCCGTCGTCGGCCGCAAAAAACAGTGTTCCGTTCACGTTAGTCAGCCCACCGGCACCCGAACTATTACTGTCCGGGTTGATGTCCCTGACCATCACAGTGCCGGCCTCGGTCCCGTCACTGACCCAGAGTTCTCTACCGTTTGTCCCGTCATCGGCCGAGAAAAACAGCATCTCGTCCACGTTGGTGAAATAACGGGGCACTGAACTCTCGCTGCCCGGATAAATATCTCTGACCATTACGGTGCCTGCCTCGGTCCCGTCACTGACCCAGGGTTCTCTGCCGTGCGTTTCATCGCCAACCAGGAAGAACAGCGTCCCGTTCACATTGGTAAGGCTGTCAATACTGTGACCACTGATGCCCTTGACCATTACGGTGTTGGCGTCGGTCCCATCGCTTTTCCAGAGTCCAAAGCTCATCCCGTCGTTGGCCATGAAAAACAGTGTCCCGTTCACGTCGGTCAGCGCGACTTGGGGGCTCCAGGGTCCGGAAATACACGAGTCCGCGCTGCCCGGATTGATATCCCTGACCATTACAGTGCCGGCGCTGGTACCGTCACTGACCCAGAGTTCTGAACCGTTTGTCACGTTGTCTGCAACAAAGAAGGTTTTCTCCTCTACTCCACAAAATCCGCGAGCTCCAGGTCTATCAGGAAATGAGATTGAGGCCAGAGTATTTGTGTTGAGGTCCTTTACCATTCGTGTGCTTTCCTCGGTGCCGTAACTCTTCCAGAGTTCAAAGCCGTGCGTCCCATCGTCGGCTATGAAAAACAGCGTTCCATCCACATCGGTCAGGCACATAGGATAAGAACTAACGCCGCCCGGAATGATGTCCTTTACTATTGTGGTACCGGCCTCAGTCCCGTCGCTCTTCCAGAGTTCTGAACCGTAAGTCTCATTGTTGATCCGGAAAAATAGTGTACCGTTCACGTTAGTCAGGTTCTCAGGCCAGGGGCTACCGATGCCGGGCCAGATATCCTTGACCATCACGGTACCTGCCTCGGTCCCGTCACTCTTCCAGAGTTCCCTGCCATTTGGCTCATTACCGGCCTGGAAATACAGCATCCCATTCATCTCTATCATGTTTTGGGGACACGAGCTATTGCTGTTGGGATTTATGTCCTTTACCATTACGGTGTTGGGTTCGGTACCATCGCTCTTCCAGAGTTCTCTGCCATTTGTCCCATCATCGGCCGAGAAAAACAGTGTCCCGTTCACGTTGATTAGTTCTGAGGGACCCGCGATACCGCCGCCTATACTAAAATCCTTGACCATCACAGTGCCTGCTTCAGTACCATCAGATTTCCAAAGACCGTAATACGTGCCGAAAAACAACGTCCCGTTAACATTTGTCAGTTTAAGGGGAGATGACCAACCGATGCCCGGCCAGATGTCCATGACCATAACCGTTCCAGCCTCGGTTCCGTCGCTCTTCCAGAGTTCCCTGCCGTGCGTTTCATCTTCGGCTGCGAAAAACAACGTCCCGTTTACGTTGACCAGGCCGCTGGGAGAAGAGTCACCGCTGTCTGGATAGATGTCCCTGACCATGAAAGTACCGGCCTCTGTACCGTTACTGACCCAGAGTTCCTCACCATTTGTGCCATCGTCGGCCACGAAAAACAGCATCCCGTTCACGTTGGTAAACATGCTCGAATGAGAATAACCACTCGGACCGACATACTTGACCATAACGGTGCCGGCCTCCGTCCCGTCGCTCTTCCAGAGTGCATAACCATCTGTCGTACCATCTTTGGCCAGGAAAAACAGCGTCCCGTCCACGTTGGTCAGTTCAGCAGGATTCGAATCACCGCCTGGATTGATATCCTTGACCATTACGGTGCCGTCCTTTGTCCCGTCGCTTTTACACAGCTCTAAACCGTGGGCACCGTCATCTGCCCGGAAAAAGGCTGTTCCGTCTATCTCGACAATTTCCCTGATGTCCGCGCTTTCCGTAATAGGGTTGATGTCCTTAAGCAGCTTGACCAGCTCGGTCTGGGCCTGCGCCGAGACACAGAACAGGGCCATAATTATCAGAAGGACGGCAGGGTTTAGTTTTGTTTGCTTGTTCGATAACATTTCTAATTCTCCTAAAAAAAGGTTTTTTCATTACCGGCGCAGGTACACGCCGCCTGCAGCCGAGGTTGCTCAATTCCTTGGCACAAATTCAATCCCTTTAATTGCGTCGATATTCCTGCATAGCTGTTACCTCCTTAACTTGTCTTGCTTTCCGGTTTGCGGTATTATTGAAACAGCCATGGCGCGGGCGCGCAAACCAATGCCGCCCGTGTCGGGCCCGGCCGGTAAGTGTTCTGCCTGGCAGCTAAGCCTTACCGGCCATTTTTTTGTCGTTACTCGCTATTCGATATTCCTTACTTTTCTTTCTCCATCGTCACCTGCTCAGGTCATAAAGGAGTCCTTTTGCCCCTCAATATATGTGGGACGCGTCCTTTCACCGACTTTCTTGTAGTGCGACAGCGCACTGTCCCGGTCGGGGAAGTCATCTACGGTAAACCAGAGCGTAGTAGTTCCGATAGTAATTTGGTCGCCGTCCGCGAGAGGGGTTTGCCCGCTGATTTTGTTGCCGTTGATATACACACCGTGCCTGCTGCTCATATCCAGTGCGTGATACGCGGCCTTGTCCTTGTCATAGGTTATCTGCAGGTGCTTTCGCGAGACCCGCTCATCGAGTATCTGTATCATAAGCGCCTCGTTTCGACCAATCACGTTCGTCCGTCGGCCGAGCGGGTAATAGTCGTTTTTCTGCGGGCCGTTCATAACAATTAAAGATGCCATTTTCATATTCCTTACTTTGGTACTAATTCTCCGGCTTACGGACCCTCTCGGTAGGGCCTGCCTGATTGATATAGTTTCAACCGGGCTTCAAATTCGCCCCGCCACCGGACGGGGTTTTTGTCGGTCAATAAGCTGACAGCTTGCTTTTGCCACTTGACAGCGGAGTCGAAGTTACCGGCCTCCGCATAAGCTGCTGCGAGGGTATCGATATACATAGCACTGTTCCACTCCGTCAATTCACAGGCCTTTGTGGCATACTCAATCGCCTTTGCGCCGTCACGTAAATCAGACGTCTGGGACGTAGCCAGTAACCAGGCAAGGCCGTTCAGGTTTTCTGGGTCATCCCCAACCATCACCTGCCTGATTTCCAATGCTTTCCTATCGGCCTGCCCTGCCTCCTCCAGCCGACCGGATTTACGCAGTACATTTCCTAACTGGGTATAGTTGTAAGACAAGTCGTTCTGATAAGCGGGTACGTTTGGGCAATCGGCCACCAGCTTCTCGTTGAGCTGGACAGCTTTTGTGAAGTCGGAGATCGCTCTGTCGAACTGACCCAATGCCTGACAGGCCTGGGCTCGACGGTCGTAACTGCCCCAATTGTCGGGTTTCAGTAAGATGGCTTCTGTATAGTCGGCAACTACTTTGTCCCACTGTTCCAGCCGCATGTAGGCAAAGCCGCGCTCGTGCCAATACCACCACTCCTCCGGCTTCAGTTCAATGGCCTTCGAGTAGTCGGCTATGACCTTATCCCACTTTCCCATCTCCAGGTAGACACCACCGCGTCCACGCCAAGACTCTGAATTATTCGGGTTCAGCTCGATGGCTTTCGACAGGTCAGCAATAGCTTCATCCCATCGTTTCATATCTGTATAGACCCGACCACGTGTTTCCCAATGCCACGATTCATCCGGCCTCAGAGAGATTGCCCGGGAAATATCAGCTACTGCTTCATCCCATTGTTCCATCCTCCAGTAGGTCTCAGCCCGCCAGTGCCAATGCCAACGGCCTGAACTGTTCGGGTCCAGCTCGATGGCTTTCGACAGGTCAGCAATAGCTTCATCCCATCGTTTCATATCTGTATAGACCCGACCACGTGTTTCCCAATGCCACGATTCATCCGGCCTCAGTGAAATCGCCTGGGAAATATCAGCTACCGCTTCATCCCATTGTTCCATCCTCCAGTAGGTCTCAGCCCGCCAGTGCCGGTAATGGTCCTGGTTCGGGTCCAGCTCGATTGCCTTCGAGTAGTCAGTTATAGCTTTGTCCCATTGTTCCGTATTCAGGTGGAAATCACCTCGTATAGCGTATGCCTCAGCGTTTTCGGGATAGGTTTCAATCTCACGAGCATACAGTTCCAGTAATTCTCTGTAGACGGCGTTGTTGATAGCTTTGGCTCGGCTGAAGGCCAACTCTGCTTCTTCTGTATGCCCGGCTATTTTCAGCGTATCGCCAAGTTTGGTCAGGCCTGTGGCCAAGCGAGACCGCAAACCAGACGAATCAGGAAAATCAGAGACCAGTTCGTCAAGGAGCCCAACTATCGATTCACCACGTGCCCGACACAGTTCGACTGCTGCGGAATAGTCAAGCGCTGCCTCGTCGTACTGTTTTAGGCCAATCAAGTACAAATTGCCGCGTCTGATGTACGCATCAGCGTCTTCTGGATTGGTTTCAACCTCATGGGTATATAGTTCCAGCAATTCCTTTGAGACGTACTTGGCTCGGCTGAACGCATTGTCTGCTTCCCCATACCCGAGTCTTTCCAGCTTGCAGCCGAGTTTGGCCAGGTCTGTGACCAGGCGAGACCGCAAAGCAGGGGAATCGGGAAACTCCGCTAACAGTTTCTCAAGAAGACCGACTGTCCACTTACCCCTCGCTTCATACAACTCGAGCAGTCTGTCCAAAGAGTTCAGCGTGTTGGGATGTTCCGGACCCAGTTCGCGACTTTGCGCCTCAAGCTTATCGAGGAGAATCTGTTCCTTTTGAATAGGAGTTGCCTGCTCAAATGGGACTGATTTGACCTGGACCTTTTGTGCTTGTTGCTTCCAATAATCACGCTTATAGAGTTCGATACGCTCCTGTAAGGACATGCTGGAATCACCTGGATAGTCTTCCTCCCGCCAGGGGAAAGCAGGTAAAACAACAGCGTCATGGCCCTGGGCAATCGCAATCAATCTGCCATCCGGGCTGACAGCAAGTGGCGGGTCGCGACTCATGCCTGAACTAAAGGTGAGAATTTCCCGCCCTGTCTTGACGTCCCATATTTTGGCGGTGGTGTTTCTACTTGCCGTGAAGAGGCGCTTGCTATCCGGGCTGAAAGCCACTTCGCTTACCATCTCAGTATGACCCTCAAGAACAGTGAGCTGTCGGCCTGTACTAACCTGCCATATCCTGGCAGTATCGTCATAACTTCCGGAAGCAAGGAGCCTTCCATCGCTGCTGAAGGCAAGTGATTGGACCATTTCTGCGTGATATATTAAATCCTTGAGTACTTTCCCTTTTTCGATATCCCAAATTTTGATCCTATCGTCCCAACTACCTGTTGCCAGAAGACGGCCGTCCGGACTGTAGGCTACGGCCGATACCCAGTCGGTATGTCCGGACAACGTTCGAATCTTTCGCCCCGTAGCCAAATCCCAAATCTTTGCACTATGGTCATCAGTTCCACTGGCTAAAAACCTTCCGTTTGGATGAAAGGCGACAGACTTGACACCGTGGGTATCTCCTTTCAATGTCTGCATTTCCTCACCCGTCTCCACAGACCAGATTTTGATTGAATTGTCCCAGCTACTGGTGGCCAGGGCAGCGCTATCAGGGCTGAAAGCCAAACACCATATATTCAAGTGATGCCCGGTTAAATCGTGAAGTAAGGAGCCACTCTCCAAATCCCATATCCTTACTGTGTGGTCATTAAGCATATTCCAATTACCGGCTCCTGTGGCCAGATATTTTCCATCAGGGCTAAAAGCCATGGCTTTGATGTCACCCATATGCCCTTTAAGCCTTGAATGACCTTGCAGCCTCTCCAAATCCCAAAACTTAACGTCGCCGTCTCTCCCGCCGGTCGTCAGGTATTTACCGTCCGGGCTAAAAGCAACTGCATCGACTCTACCTGTGTGGCCCTTAAAGATATGGATTTCCTGATGTGTTTTTAAATCATAAAGGCTAACCGTGGCGTCAGCGTTTCCTATAGCCAGGTATTTTCCGTCTCGGTCAATGGCAATACCACATGTTGCGGTTATCCGTGCACGGTGCATTTGCTCCGCAGCATCGGTCTGAACATTCCAGCATATCACTCTGTTTCCCTCGCAGGAAGAATACAAATATCGGCCGTCAGGAGTAAAGGCCAATCCGGTGATTTCATGATCGTTCTCCCTGTGCGAGCATACATTTTTGCCTGTTTCTACATCCCAAAGAACGACATCCCAGGAGTGATAACCCGCGGCAAGATATTTGCCATTGGGGCTGAATGCAACATATTTTGCTTGATAATAAGGCCCAAGAAGTTTATGGCGTTCTTTACCTGTAGCAACATCCCAGATTCTTGCGACTCCGTCAAAATCCGCGGAAGCGATTAATTTACTATCCGGACTAAAGGTAACCATCTTAACGCCGTCTTTGTGACCCTTGAGGGTTTGAAATATCCGGCCGGCTTGCATATCCCAAAGGTTTACGTTTTCGAGACTCTTGCTCTTCGTCGAAGGGCTTCCTATAGCCAGATACTTACTGTCGGGACTAAAAGCAAAGCATGCGCCCGGAATCTCCATTAAAAGTTGTTCCATACTTGTATCCCAGAGCTTGACTGACTTTAGTGCACCTACTGTTGCGACACATTTTCCATTCGCACTAAACGCGATTGAACGAACCTCCCTTGGGTCCGCTTTGATTGTCCTTACATCCTGGTTACATAGGTATTGCAAATATCCCCACTCCCAGTGACGATGCTCCGCGGGACATCTGTCGAGCAGGACCTTGGCGTCTTTTATATTTCCTTCCTGGATAAGCTTTTGACTCATGCCAATGGCGGCGATATAGTTTTCCCAGATAAGTTTTTCATTGGCACGTTGAGTTTCCTGCTGAGCTTTAACGGCCCGGTTGCGTGCTGCGGTCTCCTTCTCGCGAGCCTGTTCAGCTGTAACCCGTGCGGCGGATTCTTTCTCGCGTGCCTGCTCGGCCTGAAAATACAGCGTGATACTAACGACCAGACCCGCCACAATTGCCGTCGCCAGCAGCAGGCTGGATGCTACGGTGGTTCTGTTGCGTCGCACGAACTTTTTAAGGCGGTAAACCGTGCTCGGCGGACCGGCTACCACAGGCTCGTCACCGAGATGCCGAC
>CAYSTP010000032.1:0-15860 GCA_964434085.1 uncultured Pirellulales bacterium | reverse complement strand
GTATTCGGTCTGTCCGCCGTCGCCGGCCCTGCACTCGACCGCACAGCTCTGACAGATACCAATCCCGCAGGCCATCCTTCGCTCCATACTTACCTGGCAGTCTATCTTTTTTTCGCTGGCTATACGTGCGACCTCGGCCAGCATATCCTCCGGCCCGCACGCATAGATTATAGTTTCCTCAGCCATGACTTCATTTTCATCCAGCCACTGACTAAGACATTGTGTAACCGGTCCGTGAAAACCGATAGAACCGTCATCCGTTGCAATCTGCGATTCGACTCCGAACTTGGCAAGAGCATGGATGGGAAACCCTATCTCTTTTGATACCTCGTCGAGCCGACCTTCAAAGGGCAATTGGGTTTTTGTCTTCGCGCCGGCAAAAACAAGCGGGTAAATGTTCGCATGTTCCTGGCTCAGCACTGAGGCTAAGTGTTGTATCGGCGGGGCACCCATACCGCCTATTACCAACAGAGCTGTTTTTTTGCCCTGTGGTATGGAAAACCCGTTGCCCAGCGGTCCCAGGACGGTGATTTTGTCCGCTGATTTGAGCGTGGTCATTCGCAGCGAAGCCGGGCCCAGCACGCGATACAGAATATCGACAGAGGTCTTATCGTCTTTGGCGGTGACTTCACAGAAGCTGTAGGGACGTCTCAGTATAATCCCTCGCCCAATTAAGTCGGTCTGCTGCTCGTTGAGCTCTTCAGCCGGCGGCAGGGCGGTGCCGGATAAGTCAAGTTGGGCGAACTGCCCCGGCCTGGCCTGGGCAAACGCCTGGGCGCCTTGCTGAAAAAACTGTAGGCTGAGCTTGTAAAAACAGCTTGAAATGTGCTTATTCGCGGTTACTACCGCCGTAAAATCGCCTTTAGTCGTCGCCCTGGTCTCGGCCATGACCCCAAGTATCCGAAACTTTCAGCCTTTGTCAATTCATTCCCTTAAAAACTCAGGGCCTCACCTGCAGCAGGCAGGGGCAAACTTAGTTACTTTTTGTCAGATGGTGATTTTTTTGTTCCGAGCAAATCGAGCGTATCGCCGATGACAGGCAGCGGTTTGATATCAATCTTTGGTTCATAGGCACTACCCGTTACGAGCACCTGCAGCACACCGGGACTCAACGCCGTCGTCAGCGAGCCAATCACGTCTTCCTTAATTGCAGCTATTCGCGGACCGCGGGCCGCCAGAGTCAGCTCCAGCTTCTTGTTGGTTATATCCATCCAGCCTGTACCCGCGAACGTCAGTGCTGCGCCGGACAATTCCAGTGTCTCAAAATAAAGCCTGCCGTTCTTAATGTACGCATCGAAAAACATCCTGTCGAAAACATAGTCGCTCGGTTCAGTAAGCTTCAATATACTAAGCAGCCTGCCTACAAGAGAGATTTTGCCTACCTGCATATTTTTTATCTCAATCCTGCACGTCCCCAGGTAGCTTGGTATTTCATTTACCCTGCCCGCGACGTTGACCGTACCGCTCATCCTGCCGGTGCTGAAACAGCTTCCATCCTTGCAGCCCTCCGGCAGCTTTGCCCTGTCAGCCAGGAACTTCCGCAGATTCGCGCCTTCAAAGCCGCTCTGTAACTCAAAAGACGCCGTTCGATTCGGCTTGACCGCCAGTTTGATTCGACCCGTCATGCGACCGTCATAAAAATTCCCCGCAAAACCGTCAGCCGCCCAAACCTGCCTGGCTGAGTCATATGCGAGTTGAGTCTTTAAGTTGTAGATTCTCTTGTCCTGCACAAGAAAATTATTTGCGTCAAGGTCAACCATGGCTGCAACAATGCCGCCGCCTTCATTGGCGTCGCCTGTTATTTCTATATTGCCGTTTATTCTGACACCTGGAGATTTTGCATCCGCCGCCCGGCTCACAATGTTATCCAGAACCACTGAATTTTTATTTACCGTAATCTTACCTGTGATGTCATTAAGGACGAAACCGAGGACCTCCGGCCTGGCCGTTACAGCCTTACACTCTACCTCCAACTCAAAATCAATATCATTTGCCTCTGTTAGCTTATTGAGTTTGGCCGTATATGCTATCTGCCCTGATGGATTAAGTTTGTTTACCGTATCCCGCATACGCTGCGGGATAAGATTCAACAGTCCTTCGTCAATCTGCACATCGCTGCTGCTCAGAGTCATTGCGTACGTGAGGTCGTTGCCGTCCTCCGTCGGCTCGAATACCCCTTCCATCGAAACCGGCTGGCCGGCATACATCCCGCGAAACCGCTTAAATTCTATGGAATCGGGTTTGAAAATGCCGTTTGCGTTTATGTCCGTTATCGGCAGCGGCAGCATCGGAGGCCTTAGTATCGTATCCTCGAAGTCCAGGTCAGCCGTAAAGTCCACCTTGTTCGCATCTTTCGCCTCGTTGCGTACAAGTATTCTGCCCTTGCCGCTGCCGGACGGGTCAAACTGATTATAAAGGTTTCTTTCTCTTTGCGGCAGGGCGTTCGCCAGCACGTCATTGAGCGGGATATTATTGACGTCTATGACCAGGTCGAATTTCGGCCGGGACGTATCGGTATCAATTACTCTGCCGTTGATATTGATTTCGCTCGACAGCTTTTTCGAATTCAGGTCGGTCACTTTTATACTGTTATGGTCGAAAAACAGATTCCCCGTCAGGTTATCCAGTGGATATGGGAAGTGCCTGTATGTGCTGTTGACGTCCACCAGGTCCACGTCCAGCCAATATTTGTTGTGGGTTTGCGGCTCGCGGCGCAGAGTATAATCGAATTCAACGACGCCGTCGGGCTCGAAATCGTCCCACAGCTTCTTTTGCACCGGCCACAGCGCCTCATACAGGTCCTCATTCAGCACCATGTCCCTGCTTCGTATCTCTACCTGCCCCTTTGTACCCGCCCCGAAATCGTCGAAGCCGCCGCTGATTGTAAGATTCACGCCGTTATGTCTGCCCACAAGGTTGTTTAATGTTATCGCACTTTCCGAAAAATCGATTGAGCCGGTAATGTTCTCGATAAAATACGGAAAGACGGTGTACAGAATAGAAACATCTTTACAACTGATTGCTCCCTCCAGTTTCGTCTGGGGCAATTGGTTGATATTGCCCTGGGCTTTCAGTTCTAAATCGGCCGCACCGGTCAGACGGTATTGCTCGAACATTCGGGCGATGGCCGAAGCAGCTCCTACTTTCTCCAGGGCTCCGGTCTTGCCGAGGATTGTCGGGGCGGCTGTTCTGTCTTTGGTGGTGAAATCCTTTATCCGAAGCTCCAGCTCGAACCTGCCTGACTTGTCGTATTGATAATCCGCTATCACCTCGCTTATCGACCATGTTTGTTGCATCGCGGGCAGGTCTTCGCTGCTTATGCTGCCGCTCAGTGCGAAATGACCCGGCTCGTAGATGCCGACAATTCCGCTGGGGCGGCGTTGCTGTACCCTGGCCGTGGCCAGCTCGAACTCATAACCGTTACTGATTTCTCTTGACCGCTTCAAGCTCGCATTTATGGGTATTCCGACCGCCGTTTCAATTTTGCCCCGGGATACTTTACTGTAAGTAATCTGACCGTTTTTAAGACGGACCGCCGGAAGGGCGCCGCCTCCTTTACCGGCGGCGAGCTTTATTGCCTCAACGTTCCATTTGTCTGTGTCCAGGTCGTGCTGCACATCAAGTGTGAAATCCTGCACTCTGATTTTTTTCAGCCTGGGCCTGAATCGAATCAGGCTCGCCCAGCCGAAACGTATGTACACCTTGCGCGCCCACAGAATAGTATTATCGTACGGCAATTGCTCAATCGGTTTTATCTCCAGGCCGCGAATTACCACCGACCCGTTCGGACTAAAAGTTACCGAATCCGCCTTGACCTGTGTATTGGTCAGCTCGGCAAGCTGATTGACCGCGATGGGAGGCAGAAACCTGCTTTCGACTATGAACGCGACCAGAATTATTGCCGCTAATATCAATGCTGCGATTACCCGGCGCGCAATTTTCTTCCTCTCGCCTCCCGGCGTTGTTTTTTTGAGTTTGAAGAACATCTGTGTTAAGTGCTAAGCCTTGACCCTTTTTAGCGCTTTATCGGCAATATCATGGCGGTAGTATGCACCATCAAACCTGATTTTCTCAACAGCCCTGTACGCCCGTTCTTGAGCTTCAGTGACATCAGCCCCCACAGCCGTTACGCCTAACACCCTTCCCCCGCTGGTAACCAGCTTGCCGTCCTGCTCTTTTGTACCCGCCTGGAAAACGAAAACATCTTCGAGTGCATTAGCTTCGTCAATACCCGTAATCACCTTGCCCTTTTCGTAGTTACCCGGATAACCGCCCGAAGCCATAACCACACACACCGCAGGCCTCGGGTCCCATTTTAACGTCACCTCATCGAGCTTCTCGTCGCACACAGCCAGCATCACTTCAAGCAAATCGCTCTTTAATCGCATCAGTATCGGCTGGGCTTCCGGGTCGCCGAAGCGGACGTTGAACTCCAGCACGCGAGGCCCCGCCGCCGTAACCATAATACCGGCATAGAGTACGCCCTTATAAGGCGAACCGTGACGATTCATCCCGTCAACCACCGGCACGAGAATCTCGCGGTTTATATGGTCCATCAGCTTGTCGGTAACCACCGGGGCCGGGCTGTATGCACCCATCCCGCCCGTATTCGGGCCGGTATCACCGTCACCGATGGGCTTGTGGTCCTGGCTCGATTCCATTACGTAGATGTTCCTGCCGTCAACAAAGGCCAGTATCGACGCCTCCTCACCCAGCAGCTTGTCTTCAACAACGATTCGTTTGCCCGCGTCGCCGAAAATCTTGCCGAGCATAATCTTTTCTGCCGCCAGTATCCCGTCAGAAGGGTCGTCGCAGACAAACACACCTTTGCCCGCAGCAAGACCCGCCGCCTTTATGACTACCGCCTCATCACGGGACGCGATAAACGCCTTGGCATCGTCGAACCTGTCGAATATACGTCCCTCAGCCGTCGAAATCGAACACGAGCGCATTAGCTGCTTTGCAAAGGCCTTGTCCGCTTCGAGCTTCGCCGCTTCTTTGCACGGACCAAACGCCTTTATCTGAGCCTGCTCGAACGCATCAACGGCACCTTCGGCAAGCGGCACCTCCGGTCCTGCTACCATTAGGCCTATCTTTTTTTCCTTTGCGAACTCGATTAGTTTCTTAATGTCGGTTGCACTGATAGGGACATTTTCACCGCACTGTGCCGTCCCGGGATTACCGGGGGCGGTATAAAGTTTCGACAGGTTCTTCGATTGTGACAGCTTCCACGCTATCGCGTGCTCACGGCCTCCACTACCAAGCAAAAGCACCTTCATCCGGTTATCTTCCTTTGAGAAAGTAGCACGGGCATCTTGCCCGTGTTGACACGGGCAGGCTTGTCCCAAGCGTAGTCGAGGCAATGCCCGCCCCGATTCATCGGGGTTTCATTATTTATCCAAACGTAAAAGAGCACGATTTTTCTGCTGTATGCTGCGAGATTTTAATTTGCGAACGGCCAATTGGCAAAGAAAATCTCGACACTGCTTATCTGGTGAAGCTTTCTCCCCAAAGTCGCAGATACGGCATCCTTGCAGCAGGTGTTACATTTGCGACAGACAGCTTTCGTATAGAAAAGTAGGGGATAAAAGCGTACGACAAACTCGTGAAATAAAAAAACAGGACTGAGATGCGGAGGGAGAGGAAAGCGAGATAAATCCCAGCCCTGTTGTTTACTGTCAGTATTTTAGCATATCTTGAATGTCGCGTCTAATAGTTTTTGCAAAATTTTTTCTTAATTTTGCCGGCGTATTCCCGTAGAGCATGTGCTCGCAGAGCATCAGGAATTCCCTTACTCCAAAACACCATGCGCTTGTAATATAGCTATAAACCCTGTAAACTACTCGTTCGTTATAATCGAAAGCCAGTGTGCCTTTGAATCGGAGACGCATATGCTGACAGACAACATCCTGGAGCTGATTGGAAACACACCACTGTTGCAGTTGAAAGGTGAAAGGGTCTTCGCCAAAGCCGAGTTTCTAAATCCCGGCGGCAGCATCAAGGACCGGGTCGCCCTGGCAATGCTCGAAGCGGCCCAGCGGGACGGCAAATTAAAGAGTGATTCGGTTATCGTCGAGCCTTCCAGCGGCAATACAGGCATCGGCCTGGCCCTGGTTGGAGGGCTGATGGGCTATAAAGTAATTATCGTCATGCCGGAGGGAATGAGTGAAGAGCGCAAAAAGCTGATAAAGGCCCTCGGAGCTGAGCTGATTCTTACGCCTGACAGCGAATCCCTGCCCGGCGCGGTCAGAAAGGTCGAAGAAATGGCCGCCGCTGATGCGAGGGTATTTGTGCCGCAGCAGTTCGAGAACCCCGAAAATCCACGCGTACATTACGAACAGACGGCCAGGGAATTGTGGCGGCAGATGAGCGGCGATATTGATTGCTTCGTGGCCGGTGTGGGCTCAGGAGGGACCTTGCAGGGGGTGGGAAAATTTCTTAAGGAACATAAACCGGACGCAAAAGTTGTGGCTGTTGAGCCGAAAAATGTCTCCGCTCTTTTAGGCCATGAGCCCGGCCTGCACCAGATACAGGGTATTGGCGACGGCTTTATTCCCGGTGTGCTGGATGTCTCGCTCGTGGACGATGTGATAGAAGTAACCGACGAAGATGCAATTGAGACCACAAGGCAGCTCGGCAGGGACTATGGTATGCTCGTTGGTATAAGCTCCGGCGCAAACGTCTGGGCCGCAAGACAGCTTACAAAGAGACTCCCTGGCAACATCACCACGGTTCTGCCGGACAGAGCGGAAAGATACTTCAGCACAGCCTTGCTCTGATACCGCACCTATTTCTTATGTACCGCAAGTGTCATTGGAGGCCGAATTAGCTACAGCAATATTTTTTCTTATCAGAAAGCCTGTTAGGAAATAGATGCGGTATAATCGATACAATCCTCATATCCCCACATCGTTTTGTTTGAAATAGAGATAAGATGGATAGTACCCTCGACCCTGAAATGCGCATAAAAATTGGGCTGAGGTCGGGAGGGAGGAAAGAGGAATTTGGAAAACCCCAGCCCGTAGCTTTATTTCCTTGCCTAATACATAGTTACGCCGTCCTCGGCCTGAAAGTTCACCGTAATCAGCGGCGTCCTGAAACTATCCTGCCCCTTAAGGGAATGGTCCTCCACCTTTTCTTCCCTATAGTGCAACCCCGGTAGTTTAGCATAGTTTTATCCGGATTGCAACTATTATTATTGGCCGTCAAAAAAACGCTTCTTTCTTAGAACAGATATCAAAACCGGCAGTATGACTTAGAAAGGCCGCAAAATGATTTGGAAAACAAATTTTTAAGGAGAAAAAAATGACCCGCCGGACAACCCTTTTTCTAACAACAAGCCTGATAGTATTTTTACTCGCTATCAGTATTAGCTACGCCGGCTCCGGCTGCTGCGACAAATCGAAAGAGCAGTCGCAGGACAAGGAATCCTCCTGCCCAAAGGCCCCTGACTTCACTCTGACCAATTTCGACGGAAAAGAAGTAAGCCTGGCCGATTTTGAAGGCAAGATAGTAGTGCTCGAATGGCTCAACTACGATTGCCCGTTCGTGAAATATCACCATGAAACCGTGCCGACCATGGTGAACCTCGCAAAAAAGTATGCTGACAAAGGCGTCGCATGGCTGGCTATCAACAGCACCAATTACGCCACAGTCGAAGCCAACAAGGCCTTCGCCCAAAAGAATTCCATCCCTTACGCCATCCTTGACGACCATACAGGAAACGTTGGCCATGCCTTCAACGCCGTACGAACACCTGAAATATTCGTCATAGACCCTAAGGGACAAATCGCTTACCACGGCGCAATAGACAACGCACCCTTTGGCAAGCTCAACGAAGGCGAAACCGAAAAAGCCAACTATGTGGACAATGCCCTTGCCGAACTTACAGCAGGAGAAAACATCAGCGTACCACAGACGAAGCCGTATGGCTGCACCGTCAAATACGCAGAGTGAAATACAATACTGCCGCTGTGGAATCGAGCTTATGACAACTGCAAGGCTTATCGTTATCATATTAGCGGCGGTGATTGTTATCACCGCCGCATCCTGCCGGTGTAAGAATTGCACATCGCAGGGTCGGCCGCCGCAAAAGAAAACCGCCGAACAGGAGCAAGCTGCCATGACCGACAAAGTTGTAATGAGCGACAGGGAATTGAGACAAAAACTTACGCCCGAACAATACCGCGTTACACAAAAATGCGGTACGGAACTTCCTTTCACCGGTAAGTATTACAATTTCAAGGGCAAAGGCAAATATCTGTGCGTCGCCTGCGAAGCTGAACTGTTCAGTTCCGACGCCAAGTATGACTCAGGCACCGGCTGGCCGAGCTTCTACGAACCCGCAGACACGAATAATATAGCCGAGCACGAAGATACAGGCCTGTTTATGACCCGCACCGAGGTCCGCTGCAGCCGCTGCGGCGCCCATCTCGGCCACGTCTTTAACGATGGCCCGGCTCCTACCGGACTGCGTTACTGCATAAACTCCGCCGCCCTGGATTTTCAACCGGAAGACGAAAATCCATAAAAAACTTGTGCAGGAAGGCACTACTTTCTTTTACTCAGATTTGCCTCTGATTAGCTTGTGTATAATCAGGCGGTATCCTAAAAGCATCACAAAAGTCAAAAAGACAAGAAAAGCAATTTTTATCATTACACTCGTACTTATCGAGTTTACCTGTGAGCTTATTTGCTCAATATGTGCCGGCATTTGTTCACTTATCTGCCGGATTTGATTCGCTGCTTTTGTAATTGCTTCTGCCGTTTCTTTAAACTCAGCAGCCGAATTTTTACTTTTTTCGCCTTCGGGTCTTAATGTTTTGACGGCGGTGCCCGTTGCATTTGCCGCATTAGCCCAGGCGGTTGCCGCCTGGTTTACATCTTTTGCTGTTGCAGAAAAGGCCTCGGCTGTTTGTTCGCTGCGCGATAAAAATTCATTGAGTTGTTTTGTGGTTGTTCCAATTTGCTCAAGGGTCTTTTGGATGTTTTCCTGCTGCTGGTCAATTTCGGCAACCATTTGCGGAAGATTTTCCATAGTATCCGAAATCTTGCCGCTGCTCTGGGCTATTTTATCAAGGCTGGCTAACAGCGACCTGGCCATATTTGTTTCTTCAAGTTCATAAAGGAGCGTCAGCATCTGCCATCTGCTTGATTCGGGCAGTTCTTCCAATACATCCGTCAAGCGTCGCGTCGCATTGGCAAAATCATAAATTGCCATAGGCGTCTGGTCGACTCCCTCAAGTGCTCTAAATGGAGCCAGAGGTATGTTCAGAACCGTCTCGAATGGGCCTGTCTGGCCTTGTTTTGTTTCAGTCGCGTAAATCAGGGTCTTGGCGAAACCGCTCTGGATGGGATTAGACAGTGCGAAGCCTCGCACATTTTTTTCGGTTTCTTCAAAAACCTGTTCACTCAGCACCTGCCGGGCGACGTCCTCAATCCTGGTCTCTAACTGCTTAGAGGTCTCAATTGCGATGTCCTGTCCGGGCCCAAACAGTGTGCTGCCCTGGCCGTTTTCAAAATAGTCGCTTTGCCTGATACAAAGAACCCAGCAATCTACCAATGCCGCCATTGGCTCTGGTTGTTCGAGAATATTATGCAAAGCTGCTATCGAACGGGTGCGCCACAAAAGGGTCATCTTCAATACTTTGGGTTCGTTGGAAAGCTGGTCTATCTCTGAAGCGGCGGCCTTTATTCTGCTGGTGAACAGTTCCTCGAATTCGTTAAGTTCGCTGAAGACCTTATCGACTGAAACAGCCTGCTTTTGCAGAGTTTCGCCGGATTTGAAGTACTGCTTCTGGTTATTACCACATCCGCCGCCGCACAATAATAACGAAAAAATAAAAACACATATAGACAAGGGTATAAAGAAGCATTTATTTGGATTGGCCTGACAGCCCAGCTTTTCTTTCATGGAAACTTCCCTTAAAATCTCTGCCTGATACCTGCTCTGTGAGTATATCAACACTTCAGAGATGTACAAAACAAAAAGCCCTTAGCGCCTGTAGTTGACTAATCCAGGCCTTTAGGCTATTCTTACCCAGTTGGAATTGGTACTATTGAGCGTATTCGCTAAAGTGGTTTCTTACAGGATGGGTTATGCTCAAACGAACACACACGTTAGGCAGGCTGCGGCTCGATAATGTCGGCGAAAAAGTGACACTTGCCGGCTGGGTACATTCTTATCGCGACCACGGCGGCCTGGTTTTTATCGACCTGCGGGACCGTTCAGGCCTGTGCCAGTTGGTCTTCAATCCCGACAAGCAGCCGCAGGCCCACAAAGAGGCTCGAAACCTGCGCGATGAATGGGTCATTGCCGCTCGCGGCACGGTTCAGCCGCGAAGCGAGGGTATGGAAAACCTCAAGCTGCCTACCGGCGAGATTGAGGTTGCCGTCGAACACCTCGAAATCCTCAATACCGCAAAGACCCCGCCGTTCCAAATCAACGAAGCCTGGAAAACCAACGAGGAGACCCGCTTGGTCAATCGGTATATCGACCTTCGCAGACCTGAAGTCCAGAATCGAATGAACGTCCGCTACAGGGTCAGCAAGCTCACCCGCGACTATTTCGACGCGCTTGGATTCTGGGACGTCGAAACACCGATGCTCGCAAAAAGCACTCCCGAAGGCGCTAGGGATTTCCTCGTGCCGAGCCGCCTGCTCAGGAATTGTTTTTATGCGCTGCCGCAGTCGCCCCAGCTCTTCAAGCAGATACTTATGGTAAGCGGAATCGACAAATACTATCAGATTGTTCGCTGCTTCCGTGACGAGGACCCGCGGGCCGACCGGCAGGCGGAGTTCACACAAATCGACGTCGAGATGAGCTTCACCGATGCCGACGACGTGATAACCGTCCATGAAAACCTCATCGCTAAAATCTGGAAAGAGATTCTCGATATCGATGTGAAAACCCCCATCCGTCGAATGTCCTACAAAGAAGCAATGGACGGTTATGGCACCGACCGGCCTGATTTGCGTTTCGATATGAAGCTGCATGACATAACAGACATAGCAGCAAAGAGTTCCTTCAAGGTCTTCACTAGCACAGCCGAAAACGGAGGCGTCATAAAAGGCCTCTGCGCACCGGGCGGAGGCAAATACTCAAGAAGCGACATTGAAAAGACCCTGACCGCCTTCGTCGGCGACTACGGCGCAAAGGGACTGGCCTGGTTCAAAGTAAAATCCGAAGACGGTAAACCCGCTTTGACGAGCAGTATCGCCAAATTCTTCTCGCCTGAACAGCTCCAGCAAATCATCGAGACATTCAACGCCGGCCAAGACGACCTGCTGCTCTTTATCGCCGACAAAGAAGACGTCGCCAACAAGGCCTTGGCGCCGCTTAGATGTCGGCTGGGACGCCAGCTTAAGCTCTACGACCCCAAAGCCTTCGAATTCGTCTGGGTGGTGGACTTCCCGCTGTTCGAGTGGAACGAGGACGAGAAGCGATACGACTCGCTGCACCATCCGTTCACCGCGCCCGTACCGGAAGATTTACCGAAGCTCGATACCGACCCCGCCAACATTCGCTCACAGGCCTACGACATAGTCGTCAACGGCTCTGAAATCGGTGGAGGCAGTATCCGTATCCATCGCCCTGACACTCAGCGAAAGGTCTTCAAACTGCTAAACATCTCGGACAAGCAGGCACAAGACAGATTCGGCTTCTTCCTGAACGCTCTGGAATACGGCGCGCCTCCGCACGGCGGCATTGCTCTCGGACTGGACCGGCTCATAATGCTGCTTACCGACACGGATAATATAAGGGACGTAATTCCCTTTCCAAAGACACAGAGAGGCCAATGTCTGCTTACCGGTGCACCGAGCGAAGTTGACACCAGGCAGCTCGACGAATTGAACCTGCGAACGCAGAGACACCTGCACGCGGTTGAGAAACAGTCCAAGCAATAAATTGTTATCTCGATGGCTGGGCACGCACATAAAAACAGATACACATTCCTGATTTACGTGATGCTCGTTGCAGCCGTTGTTGTGGCCTATGAGCCGATGCGCCACAATGATTTTATCAGCTATGACGACCCGCACTATGTAACGGGAAATCCACATATCACAGGCGGCTTGACCGCTAAATCCGTCATCTGGGCATTCACCAACCCGCACTACCATATGTATCACCCTTTGACCTCACTGAGCCACATGCTGGACTGCGAATTGTTTGGGCTCGAACCACTCTGGCATCACGCCGACAGTCTGCTGTTTCACGCTCTCAACACCTTGCTGCTGTTCTGGGTCGTCAAAAGGATGACCGGCGCCGTCTGGCCCAGCGCCTTTGTGGCGGCTATCTTCGCTCTGCATCCTCTTCAGGTTGACTCTGTTGCCTGGGTATCTGAACGCAAGAGTGTCCTCAGCGGATTCTTCTGGATATTGACGATGGCGGTTTACCTCCGTTACTCCGAACGTCCGACCCTCGGCAGGTATGTGCTGGTAATTATTGTATATGTTCTGGCACTGATGTCCAAGCCGGTAGTGATTACCTTGCCTTTTGTGTTGTTGCTGTTGGACTACTGGCCGCTTGGTCGGCTTCGAACAAGGTCCGCCGAAAACGAAGAGCCGGGAAAACTCCGGTATCGACAGTTCTCAACTGGGCGGCTGGTTATGGAAAAGCTGCCGCTGTTTATCCTTAGTGCAATTTTGAGTGTGATAACTTTTGTTGTTCAACGCATCGGCGGTGCCGTCTCGCCTCTGGCAATGATACCTGTTAAATACCGAATTGCCAACGTCTTTCTTGCATACTTAAAGTACATTGAAAAGTTCATCTGGCCCCACAAATTAGCCATATTTTATCCGCATCCCGCGAACCGTATTCCAATGGTTACGGCCGGGATATGTGCATTGGTGTTTATAATAATCTCGGTCAGGTGTTTTCAGTTAGGACGCCGCAAGAAGTATCTGGCCGTCGGATGGCTGTGGTTCGTCGGGATGCTCGTCCCGGTAATTGGCATTGTACAGGTAGGTGCCCAGGCGATGGCCGACAGGTATATGTACATACCAATGATAGGATTGCTAATCATGATCGCATGGGGTGCCGATGAAGCTTCAGCAAAACTGCGGTACCGAACTATTCTTCTAACTCTATCTGCCGCGGTAGTATTGTTCGCTGCGGTCCTGGGGACTCGACACCAGCTCGGATACTGGCAAAACGACTTCACTCTTTCTGAGCACACGCTCGAGGTTACCGAAGACAACGCCATAATACATAACACCTACGGTGTTGTCCTGCATAATGCCGGCCGGGTCGATGAGGCGTTGATTCATCTTCAAAAAGCGGTTGAAATAATCCCGACTTATTCGAAAGCCCGTTACAATCTGGCGATGTTGCACTTTGAACAGGGAAGGTTCGATGAAGCCATCGCGTCTTTTCAGGAGCTTTTGAAAACAGATAAAGATTCTGCCGAGCTGTACTATTATCTGGCCCTGGCCTACACCAAAAAAGGGCAGCAGGACCAGGCTGCCATGTATTTCAGCGAGGCCCTGCGGATTAACCCGAATTATACAGAGGCCCATAACGAACTTGGCAAAGTATCTCTGTCGGCCGGGCAGCTCGACAAGGCCATTGAATGTTTCAATGATGTCCTGCAATTGGATGACAAAAGAGCCGATGTATACACGAATTTGGGGACCGCCTATATGAAGAAGGGGCGCCTTGATTTGGCGGTGAGCAGTTGGAGCCGGGCGGTTGAGCTGAACCCCAACTCCGCCGGCGTGCTCAACAATCTGGCTTGGGTCCTGGCCGCCACCGGAGATGAAAATGTACGCAATCCTGCCAAAGCTGTTGATTTTGCCCTGCGGGCCTGTGAACTAACCGGCTATAAAGACCCTGCAGTACTGGATACCTTGGCAGTTGCTTATGCCGCCGACGGCAGATTCCCCGAGGCTGTACAGACCGCTGAGCAGGCCTTGACCCTGGCCGAAACTGCAAACCAGAAAGAACTGGCCGACCAGCTCCGCCGGCGCATTCGTCTCTATCAGGCCGACAAACCATATTACGATAAGTAAACCACCTGCGCCGTATGCGCAGCGGTTCTCGAAGCAGCGGTTAGCCTCACCAAACCAGCCGGTCTAATTGGAAGTCCGGTTATCAGTGGCAATTTGCGCCGATTTATGGTTAAATAACACGTGTTGTCCGCGGCTTGGAATATCGCTGAGTGTTAATAGGTGGCTAAATAGTCGAACTCGTATTATGCCCAGAACCATAACCAAAATATGGCATAGGATTTTGGTGTTCCTGCACCTCTCGCCCCTGTCACTTGCGGAAAAGTGCAGGCTTGCATTTGGCATTGCCGTCGTACTTGTGCTCGTCCTTGCGCTGCTTATTCCTTACATCTGGATGGGCCAGTTGACCAAGAACGCCTTTCTCAATGCCGGCCGTGCCTACTCGGATCATCTCCTGGCCCGGCACTTCCAGCTCGACACCGCCCCGCAGTCCTCGCTGCCTTCTTTGAGCAGTACCGGTGCCCCCGCCGAGCCTAATTCCAGTAACATCTACTGGGTGCCTTTTAAGGACCCGCGAAGGGCCGAGCGGCTCGCAGGACTCGAAAAAACGCAGAAGCACCTTATAAAGGAGCTTATTAAACAACACCAGCAGGACGATGTGGAATTCGTTGACCAGAATGATGTTACCTACGTAGATTACGCCAGAATATTCAAGGCCGAGGAATCCTGCTTGTCCTGCCACAATCCCCAGGGCCCGGCACGGCCTTTCAGCCGTCACGAAATCATCGGCGCCGCTGTGATTCGCACCCCTGCCGCCGAATTGAACCTTGCAGAAACACAGTTAGGCAACAAGGTCTGGACCATATTTGCCGGTCTCATTGCCGGCGCAGGTGCAATAATCGCCTTCTACTGGATTACACAGCGGGTCATCCTGCGACCCATCCGCCAGCTCCGCGGTTTGGCAAACAACGTCGCTGAGGGCAACCTCGATATCAGAAGTTCCATCAACACCCGCGACGAATATGAAAATCTCGCCGAAGCCTTTAACCACATGCTCGACAGTCTCCAGGATACGCAGCAGAGGCTGCGCGACGCAAACAAACAGCTCGACCAGAAAATCGCACAGTTGTCCGAGCGTAATATCGAGCTGTTCAAGGCGAACAAAGTAAAGGGTGAATTTCTTGCCAATATGTCACACGAGTTCAGGACCCCTTTAAATGCAATACTTGGTTTCGCTGAAATACTGAAGGAAAAAGCCGGCCGTACCGAAAAGGATAAGAACCGCAGGTATGCCGAGAACATCATCGCCGCCGGAAAAAGCCTCCTGAACATGATTAACGACCTGCTCGACCTGGCTAAAACCGAAGCCGGGAAAATGAAGCTTCATATAGACAAAACTTCCGTCAATACGCTGCTCGATGAGCTTATCGCGTCCTTCTCCGTTATGACCAGAAACAAAAAAATAAAAGTCAGGCTCACCGTTGACTCAGGTCTCCCTGAACTCAATACCGACGCCGGAAAATTACGACAGATTCTCTATAACTTCGTCAGCAACGCTGTAAAGTTCACACCCGAACGCGGAAGAATCGAAATCAGCGCCTCGATGCTCGACGAGAAAATGCTCCATATCGCTGTCACTGATACCGGCTGTGGAATCCCCGAGCCGGACCAGCTCTCGATATTTGAAAAGTTCAGGCAGGCCGACGGCTCGCTGACCAGAGGAACCGCCGGAACAGGCCTGGGCCTGGCACTCAGTAAAGAATTGGCCGTTCTATTGGCTGGCACCGTCGGACTGAAAAGTAAGGTCGGTGAAGGCTCCACCTTCTGGCTCAACATTCCGGTAAGCATCGCCCCCGACGCCGACACAGACCACCTCTCATAACTTCGATATTCGAAATTCTACATTCGAT
>CAYSTP010000031.1:0-15925 GCA_964434085.1 uncultured Pirellulales bacterium | reverse complement strand
TATTCGGGCGGCAAGCCGACGGACGGTCACCTGTGAATATAGGGTCGGCCTGATTTAAAAAGGTCGAGATGTTCCTGAATTCCTTCAGCCAGTCTTTTTTTACCCATTGCCTCGGCTAATTTGACAGCTTTCTCGGCGGTCTTGACTGCCTCGGGAAAATTACCATCGGCAGCGTAGGCGGTAGCCAAAGTATCCAAGAGAACGGGTCGATTATAGTTAGTCAATTCGCAGGCCATCCGGGCGTATTTAACAGCATCTGTCGGATTTCGAAGCATTGTATCTTCCGTGGTAGCCAAGGCCCGAGCCAGATCATTGAGAGCTCCGATGTCCTTAGGGTTCAATTCCAGCGCCCTGTGCCAGTAGCTGATGCCCCGGTCTACATTTCCCATTAGAAACCAGGTCTTGCCTAAACTGGCATATACGTCAGGCCAGTCAGGTTTTCTTTGCAGGGCGGCCTCAAGATACTCGATCGCCTGGCTGTATTCCTTTTGTTGAGTCTTTATTCTGGCCATAGTATAATAGGATAGAGGATAATCAGGGTCACTCTGAATTGCCTTTTCGACGCACGTTATAGCTTCATCGATTTTACCCTGACCTGCCAACAATATGCCCAAATTGTTGAGGGCAAAGGGAAAATCCGGTTTAAGCCGCAAGGCCAGCCGAAAACACGCAGCAGCTTCATCAATCTTTCCCTGCTGAAGAAGAACCAAACCCAGGTTGGTATGAACGGCGTACAATCTTGGCTCGATCCGAAGGGCCTCCTTATAATGTGTGACCGCCTCATCGAGCTTACCCTCTTTCATCATAGTTGTTGCATATCCTTCGTGCGCACGCGAGTTATCCTTGGTTACTGCAAGAGCGCGTTTAAACAGTGCAACGCTATTTTGCCAGTGCTTTAGCTGCATCCGCGTACAAACAGACAGAACCACAAGGACCAGTGCGGCAGATATACCCAGTCCAATCCTGCCATACTGCCATTTAGCGCCAAGTTCAGCGGCACCCCACGCGATTATCATTAGCAAACCTATAATTGGTATGTACATATATCTGTCGGCCATCGCCTGGTCACCTGCCTGGACAATGCCGATTACAGGGACGAGCATCCCAACAAACCATAGCCATCCGACCGCCAGATACCTCTTGCGGCGTCCCAAATATATAAACATAGCCGAGATTAATATAAACACCAATGCACAGACCACAGCCGTGACCATTGAAATACGGTATGCGGGGTGCGGATAAAATACAGCTAATTTGTGGGGCCAGATGAACTTTTCAATGTACTTTAAGTATGCGACAAAAGCGTTGGCGATTCGGTATTTAACGGGTATCCTTCCAAGAGGCAAGACTATGCCGCCACTGTGTTGAACAACGAAGGTTATCACACTCAAAATTGCGCTGAGGATAAACAACGGCAGCTTTTCCATGACCAGACGCCCTGCTGAGAACTGTTGATACCGGAGCTTCCCTAAATCTGCGTTTTCCCCAGGCTTTCGGCGAAGCCGATGCAGCGGCCAGTAGTCCAGCAGCAACAGTACAAAAGGCAAGGTAACGACCACGGGCTTGGACATCAGTGCCAGAGCATATACAGCGGCCACGAGAAAATACCTGCCGACGTGCGGATGCTCTGCATAGCGAACGTAAGCCGCCATCGTTAATATCCAGAAAAACCCGCTCAGCACACTCTTACGCTCAGCCACCCACGCAACAGAGTCGACCTGAAGGGGATGAAGAGCAAAAACCGCCGCTACAAAGGCGCTGGCCCAAACAAAGCCGGTCATCCTCTTGACGACCCAAAACAGCAGCAACGCGTTGAGCATGTGAAACAGCAAACTGCTGGCGTGATGCCAGAAGGGGTTGAGTCCAAACAGTTCGCAGTCCAGCATGTGGCTCAGTGACGTCAAAGGGTGATACATGTGGAAATGCGGCTCAGTAAATGCCCAAATAACCGAGTCGCGAGTTATTCCCGCCAGTACATGCGGGTTTTCGGTTATGTACTTATCGTCATCATAATTAACGAAATCGTTTCGGCGTAGCGGCTCGTAGGCAACAAGAACGCTCACAAGCAAGGCCAGATAAATGAGTAAAACGTATAATTTTTTATGCGTCTTGGCAGTCATCGATTCTCTTTTATGCAGGTACGCCGGCGCAATGCGGCCTGAGTTTGTAATTATTATCATATTGTGCGTACGAAATCAATCGGGTCCAAGTCGGCGAGTCACGGTTATGTGTTCCTGTTAAATAGCATTTACGGGCCGTCGTATGGCCGGTTTGACTGATACAGGGCCAATCGCTGTCTAATCTGGTCAGCAATGGCGGGCTGACCGGCTGCTTCGAATAGTTTGACAGCTTCTTCAGCAGTCTTGACCGCATCGGGGAAATTTCCGGCGGCGGCATAGGCAACAGCCAGAGTGTCCAGTAAACCAGGGTCATCCGGCTGGAGCTTGCAAGCCTTTAGGGCGTACTCGACGGCGGCAGCGGGATTTCGAAGCTTCGGGTCAGAGGCGGTTGCCAGAACCCAGGCCAAGTTGTTGAGAGCCCTGATATTATTGGGGTCTAACCGGACACATTCGCTCAGGCTGTCAACAGCAAGTTTTTCCCGGCCGAGTGTTAAATAGGCCTGGCCAAGGTTGGCGTATACCTCGGGCCAGTCCTTGTGATTAACCAATACGGCATTGAAACAATTAACGGCCTGGTCCGCCTTGCCCTGCAAAAGAAGCGTCTTGCCGAGACAGCTCATTGCCTCTGCATATCGGGGATTAATTCGCACCGCCTGGGCAAAATGGCTCGCGGCCTCGTCAAGCTGCTGCTTCTGAATCAGAACGAGTCCGTACCAGTTATGCATCCTGGCATTGTTTTTGGTTACCTCAATACCGTGCTCGTAGAGGGCAGAGCTGTCTTTCCAGTATCGCACCTGTATTCGTGTAAGTATGACGAGGGCGGCGAGTATTAATACAGCAGACGCTGCCAGCCAGGTCTTGCGCAGGCGCCATTTGGCGGCGAGCTCAGCGGCGCCGTACGCAACAATTATAAATAATCCGACCGACGGTATATAAGTATAGCGGTCAGCCATAGCCTGCGAGCCGACCTGTACCAAACCGATAACCGGTATTAAAGTTCCAAGATACCACAGCCAGCCTACTACAAGGTACTTTCTGCGGCTGATGACGACGAGAATTGATATAACGATTAATACAGCAAAGCAGACGACAGGCTGCCATAATGGTATTCTGCTGAGCGGGTAGTATGCCGCCAGACGGCCTGGATAGAGCGTCTTGCCGATATAGCTGATATAAGAAACGAGGGCGTTTGACAACCGGAAATGCAGGGGCAGCTTCTCTGTAAGTTCCGCCGCACCTGCGCTTTGCTGAACGACGAAGGTGATTACACTTGCCACTGCAGATAGTGTGAACAGGGGGACTTTTTCAACGATTAGACGCCACAACGGGGCGGTATGATACGGGCCTTTTGGCGGCCCGGCTTCCTTTGAATGCTCTTCGCTGCGAGTGTGAGGCGGCTGAAGTCGGTCGAGGGGCCAGTAGTCCAAAAGAAGCAACGCAAACGGCAAGGTCACCAGCATCGACTTGGATAACAGTCCCAGGCAAAGTGCGATGATAACCGGCAGATATCTCTTAACGCCCGGCTGTTCTGCATATCGCACATACGCCAACATTGTCAGCATCCAGAAGAACCCGCTCAAGGCATCTTTGCGCTCTGAGACCCAGGCTACAGACTCAACATGAAGCGGATGCAGTGCAAACGCGGCGGCAACGAAGGCACTGGACCAGGGCGCAGCAGTCATTTTTTTCAATACGAAAAACAGGAGCAACGCATTAGCCGCGTGCAATAACAGACTTGTCAGGTGATGCCCCATAGGATTGAGCCCGAAAAGCCGGCAATCCAGCATATGACTCAGCCATGTTAACGAATGCCAATTGCCTGAATGCGGAGTTGTAAACGCCCATATAATTGATTTGAGGGTAATGCCCTGAGTGACATTCGGATTATCGACTACGTATTCGTTGTCATCAAGAGAAACAAAATCGTTATGCCGTATCGGCTCGTAGGCAATAAAAGTCACCACAGCCAGTGCCACACAAATTAAAACAACATAAAGTTTATTGTGTTTTCGGTCAATCACCGAGGAAATAATCCCGATTAGGTTAAATGCATTTTTGCCGGGCCGGAAAGAAACGTCATTTGTTGTCAAGACATTTCACATTCCCGAGTGCTTTTATTGTTTTTGAGCCTCTTTTCGAAAGATTTCTTCGTAGACTTTTTCGTAAGCCGCTGCCATGCAGTCGATGGTGAAGTTTTCTTCGACGTGTTTACGGCAGTCGGCGCGGTCAATCCGGTCGAGTTTACCAATAGCCTCAACAGCTTCATCAACGCTATTAACGAGGAACCCGGTTTTTCCATCGGCGATTACTTCCCGGCAAGAGCCGAGGTCGGCGGCGATGACGGGAACACCCGCCGCGTTAGACTCGGCCAAGACCAGACCAAACCTTTCGGGGATGGTATTGAGATGCAGGACGCAGGAAGCTTCTTTTAAGAGAGCGTCTCGCTGCTGTGGATTGACCGGGCCGATGAACCTGATAAGTTTGCCGTCGAAATGTTTTGCACAATTATCAAAGTACTTTTGGTCCTGGATGATACCTGCGACAATCATGGGGATATTCGCTTTTTTGGCGACTTCGATGGCGAGATGAAGGCCTTTGTCGGGATGTATGCGGCCGTAGAAGACCAAATTTTCTCCGGGCTTGTCGCGGAATGTAAGATTCGATAAATCAATACCGTTATAGACCGTGGCAAGGTAAGGCAGCTCGCTGTCCCTGTCGGAGTCGCTTATTGAAACGTAATAGGTATCTTTGTGGTCGCGGTAAACGCGTTTTATGTCCTCATCAGAAAAGCCGTGGATGGTGGTTAGCATCGGCGTCTTTATCAGGCGAAGGAAGGTCAGGGGTATGTAATCGAAGTTATTGTGGATGAGGTCGAACTGCTCAGCCATCTCCATGACCTTCTGGATGTGATAAACGGTCGAGACAAGCGGAATTTGCGATTTGTCTTCCTCGTAGCCTTTTTCAATCCAGCCTATAAGCTTTGCCTTAGTGACGGACTCTTTGGTTGCAAAGAGAGTGACATTCCTGTAGCCTCGCGCGACGAGTCCTTCGGTGATATTGCTCGCGACGGTTTCCCAGGCGCCGTAGGCGCGCGGCGGTGTCCGCCATGCGACGGGGGCGAGAATCGCGATTCGCTTGTCCCTGATATCCATTCGACGGACCTACCTTTTCCTGACCTGTTCCTTTATTCTCTGGATGTGTCCCCTGCCGAGGCCTTTGACCTCGCAGCCGAACTCGAAGTACCTTCGAATTCTTTCGTCATCGAGTATGCCGAAACAATCAACGACGGCGATGGGACCACCGGCTGATTTTACGACCTCGTCGGGATTGAGCCGGAGATACGGGGCGTGCGGCACGGCAAGGATAAGGGCCTGAACGCCTTTGAGGGCGGTGTTGAGGTCTTTCTGTATGCTAAGATTGACCAAATCATCCTGGCTACGGAAGAACCTTGCCCAGCTATGTCCAGGAGCGGGATAGGTATCCTGCGATTCGAGCTCGTACCAGTGCTCGACGTATGGGTCGTGCACGCGCATCTCGGCACCCATTTCGGTAAGCTTGCGGACGATGATTTCGGAGCCACTGTAGCGGGTGTCACCGACGTCCTGACGATAGCTGGCGCCGCAGAGCAGGATTTTTGCGGCGGCTATGCGCCTGCCCATATTTCGCAGTGCATCACGGGTCAGCTCAGCGACGTGCAGGCCGCGGGTATCGTTGATGTTTATAGCCTGGGGGGTGATTTTGAATATGTCGTCCTCGAAGCCGAGTATATGCTTGTACGCCCAGTAGCCGAGGCCTCCGTCCTTGGGCAGGCAGTAACCTCCTATACCGGGGCCGGGGAAAATTATGTTGCAGTGGGTCGGGCGCATCTTTATAGCTTTGATTACCTTAATCAGGTCAACACCGTTGCGCTCAGCGAACAGGGACCACTCATCGAGGAATGCGAGTATGGTGGCGCGGTAAGAATTCTCGACGATTTTCGTGGTTTCGGATTCGATGGGTCTGTCCAAAACGGTAAGCGGATAATCCTTTGTATTGAGTACTTCGTGCAGGAACTTCTCGACACGTGTGGTTGCCTCTTTATTTACACCGGAGCAGACCCGCCAGAAGTCGCGTATGGAGCAGATATACTCTTTGCCGGGCATAACCCTTTCGAAGCTGTGTGCAAGTAGCGGCTCGGAGTCGATACCGCGTTCTGCAAAGGCCTTTTTCATGATAGGCAGGGCCACGAATTCGGTTGTTCCCGGGGCGACTGTAGTTTCTATCAAAACGAGGCAGTTCGGCTGAATTCTCTCGCCGATGGTTTTCATGGTCGCTTCGAGGGCTTTCATTTCGGCATGGCCGGTCCGCAGGTTACCGAGGTCATTTTTCGTATAGTCGCACTGGACATCGACAACGACGCAGTCGGCAAATTTAAGGCAATCATTGTTGTAGGTGGCGACAAGCGTCTTCTTTTCAAGGACACAGCGTGCAATCATAGGCTCTACTTCGGGGTCCTCGGCCTTTACCGGAGACTGCCCGCCGTTGAGCAGCGGTATCTTCCAATAACTGCGCGTGCTCGGTCTTTGACAGCCGATGACAAACTTGGAAGGTTCGCCGGTGTTTTTGTCAACGGTGTCGGCAATAATTGCAGCCATGACGGCGCCGACAAATCCGACGCCCATAACCACAACAATTTCCTTTCCTTCACTCTTTGCCTTTTCAACGAGCGCTGCGATTCGTTCGAGCTCCTGAGGATACTCCTCGGCTGACGGAATAGGGAATTTTCGTCCCTGGGGTGATACAGAATATTCAGTCATTGGTTTGCCCCTCGAAATAAGAATATCATTGGGGCCCATTTTGCGATTTATCGCAAAATGGGCCCACCGGACCGGTCTATGGGCAACAGTGTAGCGGCTGGTGCTGATATATCAAGAGTTTTTGCGGCGTGACAGGGTCGGCAAAGGGAGGGTAAAGAAGTCAGTAAAAGAACGGTCAGTGTGTAATTTCGATTTCTTCGTGCTGCCGGTCAGGTTCGGTAATTGACTGAGGTTCGGCCACTTTGCGGTAGCCCAGCGTTTTTACCACTTCGAGGACCTCGGTCCAGGTGGGAAAAGGACGGTCGTTCTTTCTTTTGTAGTCGTCTATGGCCATCAGAAACTCAAACTGCTCAGGGGACATCTGTCCCAGCTCGGCGGCTTTTCGCTCCTCGCTCAAGCGCACACCTGGTCCTCGACGGCGGTCGAGACCGGTTCTGCGGTCAACAACAGATTTTCTCCGCTCTTTTTTGCCGCGTTTTTCTTTAGGTTCGTTCTCTGCCATAATATTAACACCCCACCTTTTGGTTTTCATCACCGCCAAACCAGAAACGGCGATAGAAAAACCGAGAGAAGTTTTGTCCGGCACAACGCCGTGCCGCTAATCAATAGTCATCGCCAAAAAGGTCCGGTTCAAAGTCGGTTTCGTCGCTAATTGTATCGTCATAGAAGTCGTCGTAGGCGTCCTGCGATTCGATGATTACATAGGCTTCATCCACGAATTCCTCCGGCACCATGACGGAATAACCTTCGCTGCCGGTGTCGGCGTCAATTTGTTGCCTGATGGTGACGGGAATGTTGTCGCTCGCAAGTAAGGCCTCGTACTCCCTGGCTTCGATTTCATCCCTTGCAAAGGCCACCGCCACGTAATCCTGAACCTTCCTGCCTCCGCGACCCTCGTTGCGAGACGAGGCGGCAGGCCGACCGATTTTGGGCTTTTTCCTCGCGCGTCTTGCCATCATTCGATTCTCCGACCACGCCTTTAATGGTCCGTACGTACCAGTCTATCTGGATTTATTCGTCAAAATTATGCAGGATAATTATTAAAATAGACTCAAGACGACATTTCATTCGAAAGTTTTGGTATTGACCGAGGCTGTAGTTCGGCGGCGGACCGGGCTTATGGGCCGATAAATCTGTGCTATGCCGAACAGGCAAGTGTACGGCAACAGTATTACCAGCCGGAGCAGACCGTGAAAAAACCGGCTTTTCGGACGCTTTAACAGCAGTATCGCAAATGTCCAAATCCCTTGACGGGGGCGTACCTATCGCTTTTAATATCTGCCCAAGTCAAAGTTTTACAAGGCTTTGGCTTATCGTGTACAGTATTAAAGGGTCCTTAGGGTTTTAAGGGCGACTGCAGGATGAAAGTAAGCAAACGGGCACAAAGTATTCCGCCTTCGGCGACTATGGCGGTTACGGCCAGGGCCAGAGAGCTAAAGGCTGAGGGAGTCGATGTGGTAAGTTTCGGGGCGGGCGAGCCGGATTTTGATACGCCTGATTATATCAAGCAGGCGGCCATCGAGGCGATTAAGGCAGGTAAGACAAAATATACGGCAACACCCGGTATGCCGGCACTGCGAAAGGCCATCGCCGATAAGCTGAAGAGGGAAAACGGCCTGGATTATTCACCTGAACAGGTAATCGTCAACCTGGGAGCTAAACACTCCGTATATGAAGCGATGCAGGCTGTGCTCGATGAGGGCGATGAGGTGATACTACCGAGTCCGTACTGGGTGACGTATCCTGAGACCGTAAAAATGGCGGGAGCGGTTGTCAAAGTTCTACAGACAAAGCGTGAAAACTCTTACAAGGTGACCGCTGATGAACTCAAAGCGGCGATAACCGACAGAACAGCGATGTTTCTACTAAATTCACCGAATAATCCGGGAGGTTTTACCTATAGTCCGGATGAGCTGGCTGAACTTGCCGGGGTCCTTGAGAGTACTAATATAATGGTATTGTCCGATGAGATTTACGAAAAGCTCATTTATGGTGACACGAAATTCATCAGCTTCGCCTCACTTAACGAAGAGGCCTATAAAAGAACAATCACAGTAAACGGTTTGAGTAAAACATTCGCGATGACGGGGTGGCGAATTGGTTACGCGGCGGGACCGCCGGATGTTATAAAAGCGATGGGCAGGCTTCAATCTCATATGACTCAAAACGCCGTGTCCTTCGTTCAGGAGGCGGCGATAGCGGCACTGACTGCACCGAGTAACGAGGCGGAAAAGATGCGCCGGGAATTTGAGAAACGGGCCAGGTATATGTCAGAGCGCCTTAATTCGGTCAAAGGCGTGGTTTGTCCCGAGCCGACGGGTGCTTTTTACTGTTTCCCCGATGTATCGAGCTATTATGGCCGAACTATGGGCGGGACCAAGATTAACGGCAGTTTGGATTTTGCAGGGGCTTTGCTTGAACAGGCAAATGTCGCCGTGGTTCCGGGAAAGCCATTCGGATGCGACGCCAATATAAGGCTTTGTTTCGCGTATTCCAGGGAAGAAATAGCTAAAGGGATTGACAGGATGGAGAGATGGCTGAGCTCTTAAACGAGAAGAAGCACGCTTTTTCCGGCTGGCCGATGATTGTTGCGTGGGCGGCTATGATGGTTTTTGCATTTCATGCAAGCACACACATGGTGGCTGCCGGTGACACGTGGGTTGCGATGGCTTGCGGCAGACATTTCATTAACCATGGAGTTGATACGGTCGAGCCTTTCAGCGCCAACTCCCATAAAGCCGGGCCGACGCAAGAGGAAGTCGAGAAGTGGCCCGGCTGGGCGCAATGGATTACTAAAAAGATGGGGATTGAGAACGTCAAAAAGGTTCACCCAACCGGATGGGTGAATCAGAACTGGCTCACACACGTGATTTTTTACTGGCTGACGCACCTTTCTCCGGTTGCGGATGCGGAGAATTACTCATTTAATACGCTGGTTTACTGGAAGGTGGCGCTTTATATATTGTCGGTTATTTGTGTTTACTACACGGGACGGATTCTTGGGGTAAATCCGGCTTTGTCAGCGGCATTCGCATGTTTTGCGATGTTCGTCGCGCGGTCGTTTCTGGACATCCGACCTGCCGGTTTTTCCAATCTATTGGTAGCGGTTTTTCTGTTAGTGCTGGTTCTGGCCACTTACCGTAATATTCTTTACCTCTGGCTGGTTGTTCCTATGGCCGTGTTCTGGTGTAACGTTCACGGCGGGTATATCTACGTTTTTATAATGCTGGCTGCATTTTTCGGCCTGCACTTTCTCGCCCGGGTACCCATCAGATGGACAACGGCGCTGTACAGCATAGTCCTGTGGATGGCTGTATACCTTCAGAGCATTAAATTTCTCAGCTACGAGCCGACCAGACTTATGCGGCCGATATTCGAACGCGTGGACATGCTTGATGACAAGCTCTTTTATTTGATTTTACTGCTCTGGGCAGCTGGTATGGCAATGGCGGCTGTCAAAAGACTGAAACCTGAGCCGTTCTATGGTTACCACATAGTCTCGACGCTTGTGGTTGTTTTTTGGAGCTTCACGAGGTTTTTCAGGAAGCCGCAAACAAAAGGTTTTAACCAGATTTTCGTTGACATGGTTCGCGGCTATATTTCAAGCTCTCAACTAAAGTTTCTGGTGATGGTCGGCGTGCTGATTTGTCTGGGATTAGTGCTGATGCTGCTGAAGGACCGGCTGTTGCGGTATTCTTACAGGCAGCTTGTACATGTCGGCTCTGTCGGTGTGGTGACATTTATTGCGTGCCTGATATTCAATCCATTTCACCTGACCAACATTACGCATACGCTCGTTATCAGCATCAGCAAACACGCAGAGATGTGGCGGACAGTTCATGAATGGCATCCGGCCTTTGCATGGGACAATCCGGTAGGGACGGGTTTTCCGTTTATGGTTCTTTTGATACTGATTATCGGGGCCGGACTGCTCTGGCTGTTCAGTCGGTTTATGGTGCCTAAACAGTCCGGTTCGCGTCACAATATCGCTGAAAGTAAGGAGAACCTTTCGGTTATGAGCACTGTGTTCGGCTGTGCGCTTGCTATATTCGTGTGCTATGTTGCGTTTGTAAGCCTGTCTTTCTGTCCGGCTGTCAGCGGACTGGTAATTTGCATCCTGTTCGTGGGAATCATATTATTGAGCGTTTTGCTTAACGTGCACCTGATATATGCGATTGTGCCTATTATTCTGATGATTATAGCGGCGACTAAAATATATTTGCCAGACACGGGCAGGACAATCTATCCAGGGACGTACATTTACCCGTTCCTAATCATTCCGACCTTTGTCGGCATTTACACAGTTGCTTCACTGGTATCCAAACGAACACACTACAAGACCGTTAACATTGTTTTCGTCATTGTCACCGCATTGGCGGCGGTACTGCTGATGTCAGTCATAATAAACCCGTTACGCTTCAAATCCGTGTCGGAATCCGGCGGCCTGGTCGAGTACAGTAAACAGTTTATCAGCATAAACCGGCCATGGAGGCCACCTTACGAGGCCAATCTCGGGTTTTTGACCAAGAGCTACAACCGGCATTTGTTCCACGGCCTGTACATCGCCAATATTCTCTCGGCAGGTATCTGGTTTATTATTCCAGCAATCAAGAAGCTGTTTATCCAAAGTAATTCTGCGGAGGAGCAGTCTCGAGACAAATTGGAGTACGAATTTCCCAAGTTTGATTTGGCATTTGTGGCGGTCGCCCTGATAACGGTTTATATGGCCTATATCAGCAGGCGGTTCATACCAATAGCAGCTTTCGCGGCGTGTCCGGTGGTGGCGATGCTAATCAGTCAAATCGCCAACACTGTTTCAGCCTCCTTCAGTTTTTACAGGAACGGCAAGTTTGTTGTGCCGTCAATGCCCGTTCAGTACCAGAGGTTTTTCGCGGTAGTCGGCACAGTCGTGCTTGTGGTGTTCGGGACGTGGTCAGGTCTGAAATTCAAGAGGGTATATCTGGACCCGTGGCCGATGGATGCGAAGCTCGCCTCGGTATTTATGCGGATGACAGCCTCGCACGCCAAGCCGTTTTGGGCCCTTAAATTCATTAAAGAAAACAATCTTTCAGGCAAGATGTTCAACTACTGGACGGAGGGCGGATTTATCGCCTATGGTCAGCGGCCCGACCCGAATACAGGCAAAACTCCTCTACAGCTTTATATGGACGGCAGAGCACAGGCGGCGTATGAGCCGGAGGCATTTCTCAGGTGGCAATCAATCATGAGCGGGACGGAGGTGGGCGACCGGATTGTCAGGGCCGCCACGGCCAGAGGCCGCAGCACACTAACGACCAAGGAATACCTGACAATCGGCAATGCGCTAACCGAAGAATTCAACAACGAAAAGGTATGGGCGGTGCTGATGCCGCTGAATGTAAGGGCGGAAAAGATACTGGACAGCCTCGAAGTTCATCCTGACTGGGCCCTGGTTTTTTACAACGACAAGCAAAAGCTTTTTGTCAATATCAAAACGGAACAGGGTTCTGCTCTACTTAGGGGCATAGCTGAAGGCACCACCAAGTTTCCGGATGAGTTTTCAAAGCGTCTTACGATAGCTCACGGTCTTCTGAAGGACAAAGCGACACCGGAAGTGGTCGAGGCAGGGCTGCAAAATGCCCTCGCCGCGGCACAACTAAACCCTTCACAGGTATCTATATCAGAGGTATTCTTGGCACGAGAATCTCACGGTCCGGTTATTGCATCTTTTTGCAAACATTACGTTGACAATTTCATTGAAAATAAGAAGCTCTACGAAAAAAAGGATGGATACCTGCACAGAATGGCTGTAGCGGCACAGGCGAGCAATTTTCTGATGCAGGTTATCCACAGTCAAGAAGAAAGAGCCAAGTATGAAGAGCAGCTAAGAATCTGGTCCGAGGAGGCAAGAAGAATCAACGATGAGATTTTATGGTAAGGGCAACGGCGAAGGCCTGAGGTCAGGCGGCTTGGCAGCCTGTAGTGTTACCAATGAGCAAAACCGACAAGAAACAAGCAGACAGTCCCGCCGGCAGCGGGCATCGTCCGTCTTTAAGCGTGTTCTTTCCCTGCTACAATGAAGTTGACAACATTGAGCGGGTGGCCCGGCGGGCAATCGCCGTGTTAGAGGATATCGGGGCCGATTATGAGCTGGTCATTGTGGACGACGGCAGCAGGGACGGAACAGGCCAGGCGGCTGACAGAATCGCTGCGGAAAACGAATCGGTCAAAGTCATTCACCATCCGACGAACCTGGGGTATGGGGCGGCCCTACAGAGCGGTTTCAGGGCGGCAACCAAAAAACTCGTATTCTATACCGACGGGGACGGGCAGTTCGATATAAAAGAGATGCCGGCGCTTCTGCCTCTGATGCGAAAATATGATATCGTAAGCTGCTTCCGAATAAACAGACGAGACAATATCATCCGCAAAATCAACGCCTGGTGCTGGACGCGGCTGGTTAATTTATTGTTCGGCATGCGAATCCGGGACATTGACTGCGCCTTCAAGCTCTACAGGCGAGAGATATTCGATGATATCGAGATTTCGAGCAAGGGGGCGCTGATAGACACGGAGATTCTGGCGCGGGCCGTTCGCAAGGGTTACAGGATAACACAGCGCGGCGTGCATCATTACCCGCGAACGGCGGGTGAACAGACCGGGGCAAATATAAAGGTTATCCTTCGCGCGTTCAGGGAGCTCTTCGGGCTTTATAAAAGAATCCGTAAAAGCGGCCCCTGAGGGCGAAAAAAGCCGAGTCACATCTTGTCTTTATTAAACCAGCCATAATTGGTATCATTGCTGCGATGGCAACAGTAAAGGCTAATCTTTTTATTTACGGCTCGCTGCGTGACCGTAAGATATTCAAGAGCGTAAGCGGATACAGCTTCACACTGAAGCGTTCGAGGGCCGGCGACAAAACGCTCTTTGCGGAACTTGCGCTCCTGAGCCGCCATCGTAAGGTCAGTCCGGATAATGTTTACTGGTATGCCGTCAGAGACGATGCTTCACGAATCGACGGCTATGTGATTTACGACGTACCGGCTGAGGCATTGTCTGAGGTGAACCGTTACGAAGGCAAACGCTACAAAAGACAAACGGTAAAAGTCAGTACAGCGAACGGTCCAGTCAAGGCGTATGCGTACTTAGTAAGCCGTGAGTCGATGAGAAAATATTTTGGCGACCGCTTCCACGTAAACCTGATACATGAGCTCTGGCTGCGGAAACGGATAGACCGGTTCCTCAAAAAACTGACTCGCCCCGGCGAGCGGACGCTCGACGCGGAGCTGGAACGGCAGGCAGACCGCGAATTGCTGGCTACTACCGAGCGAGACCTGGTGCTAACACATTATCACAGCGATGCCGTTAGTGATTATTTTCTCGAGCACGAGCTGAAAAGGCCCAGGCCCAGCATAAGGGCGTTGTATGCAGACGAGCAGGCGAAGCCGTTTATCGAGAACTATCTCGACATGGTGGTCAAGCAGGTACTACTCAATCAATTAGAGGCCCGGATATACACCCGCTACCGCTTTGAGCTGGACCATATACGGAGCAGCCAGCGGTATTACAACAGGTCTATAAGCCTTTTGATTGCGATGCAGATGATAAACGCCAACGGTCCGGCTGTTGAGATGATAATAAAACAGTGGCGGCAGAGCATGCCCTATCAGGACTATGACCTGATAGACTATGTCAAATACGCCGTAAGAGCCGCCCGGAGTCTGTTCGACCAGAGAGTAGCGCATTCACACTTGACACGGATAAGCTCGAACATGCAGCCGGGCATCGTACCTCTCGGCGCGGAGGTGGAACTGAGCGACCTTGGCTTTGCGGCTGTGGAGCCGCAGCGCAGCCATTATAAACGTTTCGACCCCAAGTACGACGGGTTCCGTTACTACCACGATTTCAAGCTGGACGTTCTGGGCTGGAAAGTAGGCGGCTATATAGACGACCACTCGGGTTCAACGGAGCTGGCCGGACGCACCGGCTTTTTGGAACTGGCGCCGGGCAGATTGAATATTGAGGGAGAGCTTTCGCGTCCGGCGACCGCCGACCCATGGCTTCTAAATCAGCTCATTACGGCAATCGTGTCGTTCTACGGCGTAAGGCCCCACAGTCTGCACCTGTCTTTTCAAATGCGGCGCAGGCAAATCGGCAATCAAAGGGTACTGCCCATCGGCTTTGTGAAATGCCTGCTGGCTCTCGGAGGAGACCCCGCCACGGACCAGACGGGACGATTGCGAATAGGTCGAATGCAATACGATGAAATAACTCAGCATCAGCGCGGAGAAGAGCTGGTATTCACAAGGACCGGTAAACGGAACTGGTATATGGGCGAGGATGAAATCGCCGACAAGGCCCCGCTTCAGGCAACAACATACGTGCAGCAGTACAAATTTATCCGGCTGCAAAAACGGGCAAACTATGAGCCGTTAATACTGTGTCTCAAAGGGCTTCAACTGGCCTACAACCCGGGTGATTATCTTACCGCAGAACAACTCCTAAGCAGCACCGAACTTCGAAGCGATTACGAACAGCTAAAAAGCTGGTCATCCGAACCGACCGCGATAGACACAGAAACCATAAAAGAGTTTCTGCAAACTATACGTGAGGGTCTGATGAAGGAAATGCACAACAGGCCTGCACATAAGCTGTACTACATAAACTGGGCGATGAGCGCACTCGAAGTGCAACTTCATATGTTCAACCAGACAATAAAGAAACAAAACGGCTGAGGCTTTTTATGCTCCGACGCTGCTGCGGTAAACACTTTTTCTTTTCAGCTTTGCTATGGCATAGTCCAGCACTTCGCCGTGGTCGAAGGCCAGATTTTCGGGCAGTTTTTCGATATCGAACCAGCGTGCTTCGGCTGCATCATCACCGGCCTTTACTTTCGTAGTCGCTTTATCAGCTATGCCAGTGAAGGCTATAGTTATCTGTCTGCCTCGCGGGTCCCTGCCGCATTTGCCGAAGGTACGAAGCTGCTTCAGCTTTACACCTGTAAGATTCGTCTCCTCGAACAGCTCCCGC
>CAYSTP010000030.1:0-15993 GCA_964434085.1 uncultured Pirellulales bacterium | reverse complement strand
CTGTGACTGGCGCCTGAACGGCTGGACGCCGGTGCGACGACGGTAACATTTCCCAGGCTGGTCAGCTTTTTATAGATTGCAGCTAGGCCCGGTGCGAAGATTCCGTCGTCATTTGTGAGCAGTATTCGCATTACCTGCGATTGTAATTGCCGATGGTTGGTGTGTCAATGGAATCGGGTGTTGCTGACGCGATTGACAGGGTCGGCTTGGCCAATATAATCTGCCGATATGCGAAAATACAGGTCTGGAGAACAATGTCTTGTGATGAGCAGGGACCAGGTCCGGGCGTTCGACGCCTGGGCGATAAACGAGCTGGGTATAGCCGGTGTTGTCCTGATGGAAAACGCCGGCCGCAGTTGTGCCGAGCTGATTAAGGAAGAACTGGCGGGGGTTGATGAGGCGAGGGTTTGTATTTTCTGCGGAACCGGAAATAACGGCGGAGACGGTTTTGTAATCGCACGTCATCTCCTGAATGAAAAAATCGACATTCGAGTAGTGATTTGCGGCGAGGCTGCGAAAATAAAAGGTGATGCGAAGATAAACCTTGATTTGCTGACCGGCCTCGGACAATCTGTCGAGCAGCTTGATTTGGGTGATGCGGATTTGGATGCTCAGGTCGCACGGATTGCCAAGGGTAGTGACATTATAGTCGATGCGATTTTCGGGACCGGATTGCAGGGTGAACTGCGGGACGATTACAAAAAACTCATAGAAGCTATCAATGCACAGCAGATACCGATTATAGCGGTTGATATTCCTTCCGGACTGGACTGCGATACGGGCAGGAGTCTCGGAGCGGTGATAGAGGCACAGGCCACGGTGACATTCGTAGCGGTTAAAAAAGGATTTGTGGAAAGCCCGGAATCGGCGAGGTACACAGGCGATGTGTATGTTGCTTCAATCGGCGTCGAGCCCCTCAGGGGTCAGTCTGAGAATGCTCCCGGCCGGGCAGACTGGCCCTTATAACCGATAAGGTACAGGAAACGCTCGTAGTTCAGGATAGGTATATTGAGGGCCTGGGCCTGCTTCTGCACCTCTTTATAGTCAGCGAGTCTGGCCAGTGAAGCCTCGTATTTGTCCATAGCGAGCGGGTCAATTGTCAGTTGGTCGTATGTGGGTCTTTTCAGGACGCCGGGCGGTGTTCCGAGAACGATGAAAGAGGTGTTGACCGAGACCGCATCTTCAACTCTGCCGCCCCAGTTTTCAATTAAAGCCTTAATTTTTCTGTCGGCTTCGGGGTCTTCAGCGCCGTCGCCGTCAAGGTCGAAGTCACCTGAGACGACGAAGAGATTGACCTTGTCTTTGCTCCAGACCAGGTTAGCAACGATGTCGCCTTTGAGGATGGGGTTTTGGGGATTTGATTTTGTGATTCGGGCGGTTGACATGTACTTGGCCACGTTAAAGACCTGAATCTCTGCCTTGCCAACACCATCGGCGGGTATGGGGACATTGCGGTCATAGACGCCGAAGGTCAGGCCGGGATATACGTGCTGGTCGCTGCCGATATCGATATGGACGATTTTACTGTACTCATCGACGAGCAGGACCTCGGCGTCGGGCTCGTGAGGTTTAGTCGGCTGACCTGTGAATTTTGCTAATTGTTCTCTGGTGTCCCTGAGCATTTGTGAGGCGACCTGGAGCTCGGCTTCGGTCTTTAGCAACTGCTGGTTCAGTTGGCCGGACCTTTCCCTTTCATTCTCCAAATCGTTATAAAGGGCCTTTACCTGTTCGTCGGTGCTCTTTTCCATCAGGGCCTTGAGCTGGTCGTAGCTGTTCTGTACCTCCTGGGCGTGCTGTGCGAGGCTGTCTCTATCAGCGGTCAGCTTTTTGACTTTCTGCTCGCTAACCTCGATGGTTTCGTCGCGTATCTGTTGAGCTTCTTTGAGCTGCTCTGCGAGTGCGGCGATGGTGGTACTTGCACCGTCGAGCTTATCTTTTAGCCTGCCCATTGTGCCGAGCAGTCCGACGGTGTTGACATCAATGGTGCCGATGTCGGGGTACTTGTCGTTGACTGTCGTCATAAAGTCGTTGGTTCTCTTGCCGACGGACTGGACCTTTACCTCGGCACTGGTGTCCTGTCTCGGGGCGCCGAGAATGGTGTAAACCATGTCATCGAGATAGTTAAGCAGGAGGCCGATGTAAGTTTGGCGCGAGGGCTTGGCGCCAATCGCGGCGCCCCTGGAGGCCCACTGCCTGGAGTTTATTACTTCGCTCTGCTGCTGCTGGAGCTCGTCGATGGTCTTATTCTTCTTTTCGACGTTGAGATACAGGGCTACAGTGGCGACGATGACGACAACTAAAAGGACGGTAACGACGAATGCCGCGGTCATCCAGGGATTACCGACTGAACGTTTGGCCATGGCCATTTTTGAGACTCCTTAGAAACAGAAGAAATCAGTAAAAACCGCCCATCATTCCTATGGACCCTAAATTATCGGACCAAAATGGTCAAAAGTCAATGAAAAAACCGGTTAAAACGAGCAAAACCACCCCCAGACGGACGTGGGGGCTAAGCAATCTAAACAGTATATTGCTGTATCGGCCTGATTTGGAGACGGCAACAGAAGAATGGCGAGCTAAAGCTACAAATTCCTGAGCATGGGGACAAGCTGGGAGACGGCGGTTATGGTGTGGTGCGGGGCGGCCTTGGAACCAGGCGGCAGGTCGGTGTGGATACGATTCGGCCGAATTATTTGGATTGTGGACATGCCGAGGCGGTTCGGTGCGATAAAATCCTTGGCGGCGTTATCGGCTACATAAACAGTCTGAGAGGCAGGGGCGTGGAACTGCTGGAGTATTCTTTCAAACCCGGCTGGTGAAGGTTTCCAAAAATCCCTGCCAAGCTCTTCGGTGTAGATAATAAGTGAAAAGTACTGCTCAATACCGAGGGCCTCGACCTTGAGCCTTTGGGCGGGCAGGAAGCCGTCGGTCAGCAGGGCCAGTTTGTATGAATCCCTGAGCTGTTCAAGCACTTTTTTGCTTTCAGCCGGCAGTGTGATGTTCGGGGTATGGTCTCGGTAAACTGTGATGAACTGCTGTATTAAACCTTCGTCGCAGGGCAGATTGAGTGACTCAAGGGCCGCGTTGAAGGTCCGGGTGCGGTTGTTATTTTGAAACTGGCTCCAAAGCTCATCAAAGAAAGACTGTTTCGAGATAAACGGATTGGCGGTGTGCAGAAAGTCAGCTACGGCGGCGAAGCCGCTTCTGCAGTAGTCAATCTCGTCGTAGAGCGTATCGTCGAGGTCAAATATAACGGTGTTTATCATTGTCTTTGCCTATATTATAATCACTACTAAGTTTGGTTGCACGGGCTGGAAGCCCGTGTTACGAAAGGTAATGCGGAAACTTTAGTATGGCGCAGGTGAGATTGCAAAAGATTTTATCAGCGGCGGGGATAGACTCGCGGCGGAACTGCGAGCAGCTTATCCTCGACGGGCAGGTGCGGGTCAACGGCAAGCTCGTCGATACACTGCCGGCCTTTGCCGACCCGGACAACGATATGATAACGGTGCACGGCAGGCGAATCGGCGCCACTGGGCGGGTCTATTACCTTTTGAATAAGCCTAAAGGAGTGATTTGTACGAATTCCGACCCGCAGGGCAGGCGAAAGGCAATCGACCTTGTGCCCTCGAAACAACGGATTTTCTGTGTGGGCAGGCTGGATATTGACTCTTCAGGCCTGATTATACTTACCAATGATAATGAGCTGACGAACCGTCTGACTCATCCGAGATACGAGCTGGCAAAGACTTACAGGGTGGATGTGACGGGGCAATTGACGGGTGCGGCTATAGAAAAGCTGAAAAAAGGGGTATGGCTGTCTGAAGGCAGGACGGGCAGGGCAGCGGTGAAGATTCTGCGGCGGGGGCGTAACGTGTCAACCCTGGAAATTGTGATTCGGCAGGGGTTGAACCGGCAGGTGCGGCGGATGCTGGCAAGGGTCGGGCTTGGTGTAAAATCGCTGGGGCGAACCAAAATCGGCAAGATTGGGCTGCGCGGGGTCGGTGTGGGTAAATGCAGACAACTGACCGACTCTGAAGTGGCCTACTTGAAGAAAGTTACGGGTCTTTGACACAGGCGGTGGAAAAGGCGTAATTTTGCGGGTTTGTGCTTGAAATATTCCTCTTAGCGGCTATATTTGTGTGTTTCAGTTGAGTATTAGCAGGAGCAGAATTGATGTCGAGAGTTTGCTTTTTTACGGGTAAAAGGACAAGGGCCGGGCGGAGTATATCCCGGCGCGGTAAGGCTAAGTACCTCGGCGGTGTCGGTCGAAAGACGACCGGAATCACCAAGAGGAAGTTCAAGCCGAACATTCAGAAGGTGCGAGCGGTGGTGGACGGCAAGGTTTGCCGGATTAAGGTTTCAGCCAAGGCGATACACATGGGCCTGGTTCAGAAACCCTCCAAAAGAAATTATAAGCCCGCCGAGAAGGTCGCGAGCTGACGGGGTAAGTTTGGCAGGTATGTAAGAAAGCGAGGCGGGTTTTTTCGGCCTCGCTTTTTTTGTGAAGAAATCAATGAACCCGGATATTTCTCCACGAATTTGCACGAATTAACACAAAATTATAAAAAAAGATGGAAGATGAGAAAGTAATATACAAAGACCTGTCTTATAAAATTGTCGGATTAGCTATGAAGGTTCATGGGGAGTTGGGTTGCGGGTTCCTCGAAAAAGTATACGAGAATGCTTTGATGTTAATGTTTAAAAAAGAAAAGATTGAAGCAGAGCAGCAAGCTCCTATTCGTGTTATGTTCCAGGAACAGATTATCGGGGAGTATTATGCTGACATTCTTGTTGAAGGTAAAATTATACCGGAAGTGAAAGCTGTTGACCAAATTATTGGGGTTCATGTATCACAGGTCATTAACTATTTGAAGGCAACCGGACTCAAATTGGGTATGATTGTGAACTATGGCAGGGACAGTTTTGAATACAAGAGAGTGGTGCTGTAGAAAATTTGTGTTTATTTGTGAAAATTCGTGGATAAAGAAATAATGGCAGAGCGAATCAGTAAAGCAGAAGTCCGGAAGGTAGCCAAGCTGGCGCGGCTTCAGCCTTCGGAGGCCCAGGTCGATGAGTTCACGGGGCAGTTGGGGGCGATACTCGAATACGTCGAGAAGATGAACGAGCTCGATACGACCAACGTCGAGCCGCTTGCGCATTGTCTGCCGGTCAGTAATGTGTTCCGTGATGATGAAGTAAAAGAATCATTGGGGACGGCGAAGACGCTGGCTAATGCGCCGCAGCGCGACGGAGAATTTTTCAAAGTTCCAAAGATACTTGATGACAGTAATGCCTGATTACCATGTCTGATGAACTGTTAAATCTTAGTTGTGTCGAACTGCGGGACAAAATCGCTTCGGGTCAGGTCAGCAGCGTCGAAGCAACCAAGGCGGTTTTTTCGGCTATCGATAAATACGAGCCTGTTGTGGGGGCGTATATCAGTACCTTCAAAAAGCAGGCACTTGCAAAAGCAAGAGAGGTGGACGCAAGTATCGCCTCAGGAAAAGCTGTCGGGCCGCTGGCGGGTGTACCGGTGGCGATAAAAGACAATATGTGCACGACGTTCGGAGCGACTACGTGCGCATCGAAGATTCTCGAAAATTTCCGTGCACCTTACAGCGCGACGGCCGTGCAGAAGCTGCTCGACGCCGACGCGGTGATTGTCGGCAAGACTAATCTCGATGAGTTTGCGATGGGCTCAAGTACGGAGAACTCCGGCCTGAAGCAGACGGTCAATCCGTGGGACAGTTCCCGTGTGCCGGGCGGCAGCAGCGGCGGCTCGGCGGCGGCGGTCGCAGCGAGGCTGTGCTTTGCGGCGCTGGGGTCGGATACGGGCGGCTCGATTCGTCAACCTGCGAGTTTTTGCGGCGTGGTCGGCCTGAAACCTACCTACGGAAGGGTGTCGCGGTACGGGCTGGTTGCGTATGGTTCGAGCCTTGACCAGATTGGGCCTTTGACCAGAACGGTCAGCGATACAGCACTGGTGCTGAACATTATTGCCGGTCATGATTCGAAGGACAGTACGAGTGTGGATGAGGGTATCGCGCCGCTGGTTGACTATACGGTTGAACTTGATGAGCCGATTGACGGGTTAAAGATTGGTGTTGTAAGTGAGCTCAACAGCGGTGCGGATGGGCCGGTACAAAAAGCGATAGCAGAAGCGATAGCAGTGTATAAAAATCTTGGGGCTGAAGTGGTTGAGATTGAGATGCCACATTTCGACTACGCTATTGCGTCGTATTACATGGTGGCCACGGCTGAGGCGTCGAGTAATCTGGCAAGGTATGATGGGGTTCACTACGGTCATCGCACGGCGGAGCCTAAAGATTATATCGAGGTCTATTCCAAATCGCGGCAGGAGGCGTTCGGCAAAGAGGTGCAGCGGCGAATCATGCTCGGCACATACGCGCTGTCGAGCGGATACTACGATGCTTACTACCTCAAGGCGTTGAAGGTGCGAAACCTTATACGAGGTGATTTTGTCAGGGCTTTTGAAAAGTGCGATTGTATTGTGATGCCGGTGTCTCCGACGACGGCGTTTAAGATAGGCGAAAAGATTGCCGACCCGCTAACGATGTACCTTTCGGACATCTACACGATAGCGGCGAATCTTGCCGGTGTGCCATCGATAAGTATGCCGTGCGGGTTCGACGGCGGTGGTTTGCCCGTCGGCTTACAAATACTTACGCCTTCGTTCAGCGAAGATAAACTGCTGCGTATAGCGAGGATGTATGAAAGACAGACCAAATGGCATGAAGCCAGCCCGATGCCGGATAAACATATAACAAGATGAGTGACATTAAGTACAAAGTGGTGGTAGGTCTTGAGATTCACGTGCATTTGTGCACGCGGACGAAGATGTTCTGCAGTTGCGCTCTGGAATACGGTGCTACCGCAAACAGCAGAGTCTGTCCGGTGTGTCTGGGTATGCCGGGTGTGCTGCCGGTGATGAATAAGAAGGCTTACGAGTATGCTGTGACGGCGGCTCTGGCGCTCAACTGTGAAATTGCACGTTTTACCAAGTGGGACAGGAAGAACTACTACTATCCCGATTTGCCGAAGAATTACCAGATAAGCCAGTATGATTTGCCGCTTGCCGGCAGCGGGTTTATCGAAATCCCTCTGGAATCAGGGCAGACCAAGAGAATCAGGATACGCAGGACGCATCTGGAAGAAGACGCGGGCAAGAACCTTCATGCCGGGAACTTTTCGCAGGTTGATTTGAACAGGGCGGGGACGCCGCTGCTGGAGATTGTTACCGAGCCGGATATGAACAGCGCCGCTGAGGTCAGGGCGCTGGCGATGGAGCTGCAGCGGATTGTGAGATACCTTGGTGTGTCCGAGGCTGATATGCAGAAGGGGCATATGCGCTTCGAGCCTAATGTGAATCTGGCCGTGACCAAAGACGGCAAAGAGTATAAGACGCCGATTGTTGAGGTTAAAAATCTTAACAGTTTCAGGGCGCTTGAAAGGAGTATCGAGTACGAAATCAGCAGGCAGCTCGACGAGTTCGTCGAGAGCGGCAGGGTGATGGAGATGGGCAACAAGTCGACACGCGGCTGGGATGATACCAATCAGGCTACGGTGCTGCAGCGTGAAAAGGAGGAGGCTCACGATTATCGCTATTTCCCTGAGCCGGACCTGGTACCGGTTGAACTCGGCGACGAATGGCTAAAAGATATTCAATCGCGGATTTGTGAGCTGCCGTTGAAGAGGCAGATGCGTTTTGTAAGTGAGTATGGTCTGAGCGATTATGATGCGGGAGTGCTGACACAAGACCGGGCAACAGCCGAGTTGTTTGATGAAGCAGTAAAATTAGGAGCTGATCCCAAACGAGCGTGCAATATTATAACGCAGGATTACCAACGAATAGCTAATGAAAGAAGATGTACTATCACCGAGCTTATTACTGCTGCTCAGATAGCTGAGCAAGCTCAGATGCTTATTGATGGGGATATTAGCTCGACAGCCTCAGCTACAATCAGTCAACTTGTAACAGAATCACCTGATTTGAGTTTGCATGAGATTGCGGTCAAGTATAACCTGCTTCAGAAGAGTGATGCGGAGGAGTTAGAAAAAATAGTAGAGCAGGTCCTTTCGGAAAATAACGCGGCGGTGGAGGACGTCAAAAGCGGCGGCAAAAAGAGCGGCAAGGCAAGAGGTTTTCTCTTGGGACAAGTAATACAAAAGACGAAGGGGCAGGCTAATCCTAAAGTAGTTTCTGAGATTCTCGGCAGAAAGCTGGTTTAGAGTTTGGGAAAGGCTGATTCTGTATGCCTACAAAAGTGCAAAAGGCATTAGAGGTTGCGGCGAAGAAGGTGGAGATGGAAGGAGCAGAGGGGGCCACTATCCGAATCCTTATTTCGCAGACTGACGGGGCGGATAAATTCGCGATGCGAATGTTCGAGATACAACCCGGCGGACATACGCCTTTACACAGTCACCCGCACGAGCATGAAGTATTTGTTCTCAAGGGTAACGGCGCATTTATATGCGAGGGGAAAGAGCACGCGATAGCGGCTGAACATGTTGTTTTTGTTCCGGGAGGGGTGGAGCATCAGTTTTGGAACACGGGGGATTCGGTTTTGCGGTTTCTATGTCTGGTGCCGGCGGTAGGGTAATTTTTAAAGAGTACCTGTTGAATTTCACTACTTTCGGTGAGCATCTTTGTTCGCGATGAGTGATTGTGGCAGGCATTTCTATTCGGCAGGTTTCATTTCTGTAGCTCCGATAAAAAAGACAGGCCGGAATTAGACGGGGATTTGTGGCCTTTCCGTAGGGTTTAATGCGGTTAAATAGGGTGCATGGTTAATTTGCAGATGGGGGATTCCGAAATTTATGTGAGAGCTGCTTTTGCGCAGATAGTTGTGCTTTCGGATGTGTCGGCGATTACATGGGAGCCGAGAGATTTAGAATGACAGTGTGAGGCATTGGCCGGCATTATGAAACACACGATGTATTCCCGGGATGAATGGACACAAATAGGCAAAGGTACTGGAAACAAGGTGCAGGCGATGTTCAAAGCAAGGCGATTTCGGGGTTTTACCAGGACGGACAAATTATGTGTCGGCATTGTGCTGTTGCTGATTGTCCTGATAATCAGCGGACTGCCGAGCCATTCGGTAAAAGACAGAACCCGTTGCAACGTGAGGTGTTCTTCGGAGGGAGACCAAATACCCACCAGGGCAATTGAACGTATCGCCCAAAAGAGGTTTATGGAATGGGCTGGAGATCCGGTTGTTGTCGAGGCTGTGAAAGAGGCTAATAACAAGCCGGCCAAATCCCTGGATGAGATAATCCGATTAGATAAAAGCTGGATAGGAGGAACATCTGAGCAAGAGTGGGTCGAGAAGTTCCTGGATAATCCGTGTGCCAGGTACTTAAGGCAACTCCAAAACGGCAGAGGCGGCGAGAGGGAATTATATGCTGAAATATTTGTTATGGACGGGCAGGGGTGTATAGTCGCCGAGTCAAAAAAGACGAGCGATTACTGGCAGGGAGATGAGGATAAGTTCGTCAAGGCTTTTGCTGACGGCAAAGGGGCGATTTTTATTGATGAGTCTGCTTATGATGAAAGCACGCGGGCTTCTTTAATTCAGGTTTCGGTACCTGTTATTGACCCGGAAACGGGAGAGGCTATCGGCGTTATGACGATTGGGTTGAATATCGGAGTTCTTTCTGAAAAGATTTAGGGCGGATAGGAATGACGTTCAGGAAAAAGCTGAAGATTGGAACGGGGATACCCCTGGCTATCTTTCTTGTGTTCGCGGTTGTCTTTTACCTGCAGACCTGGTGGATAGAACGATGCATTGCGCAGGTAACCGAAGTGGATGCGCCAAGAAGCGAGGCAACGTCCAGGATGGAAATTGATCTGGTTGGTATGGGCTTCGAGCTGCTCGGATATCTGCAGGACCACGACCCTGCAAGAATTGAACAGATTCGAAACTATAAGAAGGATTTTCGAGAATATCAAGGCATCTATTGCCAGCTTGTAGAAACGCCGGAAGCTGAATTATCCGCGGTCTCGGTTGATAAAGATATCGCTCTGTTAGGGAAGATAATCGAGGAGTTGATAAACCTCGAGAACCACCAGGTTCAAAGATTGACGTTACTGCGTGAGAATTTTGACGAGATAGATGGGATTTTAAGTGAAGGATTTGAGGCCCACAGCGAATCTGAGGGGCAGAACAGTTATAAGAAACTTGCAACTGTTATGAAGATGAAGGTCAAGACTGATGAAATCAGGATGAATCTGAGTTCTTATTTGGCGGATTATCAAGAGAAGTATGAGAACAGAATATTCGAGGCTCAAAAGGAGCTTGGCATACTTGCGAATGTTTATAAGGAGATGCACGTTGCTTCGGAGCACAAACAATGGTTTGAGCGATTCAACAATATCTATGCAGAGAATCTGAGTCTCGTTAAAGAGATTGTTGCCCTTGACGGGAACGAGACGGTTCGTTTGAAGGAATTTGTAAAAGTAAGGGAGGGCCTGCGTTCAGCGTTGGGAAATAATATCGAGAAGGCCCGTGCTAATTTTGAAGATGCGCAGCAGAGGAGCTACAGGGCGGTCGGGATATCTGCTGTAGTTACTTTGGTTCTGGTGTTTGTTGGGCTGGTTGCCGCGTTGATTTCCCAGGCGTATATTGCCGATTCAGTAACACTGCCAATCACGGAACTGCGGGATGCTGCAGCCAAAATCAGCCGGGGACAATATGATACCAGGATAGAAGTTGGGTCGGATGATGAACTCGGCCAATTGGCTGAATCAATCGGTAAAATAACTGAGGACCTGAAGAGGCTCAAAGCGTTATCGGGTGCGTTCAACAAGGAAGCAGCGGAGCGTGAAGAAACGGTGGTGTCCACCTGAACCTGAGACGTTTGTTTTTGTACATGATGACTGCGAGCATCAATTTCAATTCGGCCGTATAACCACACATCATTTTGTGAAGATTTTGCCTTCAGTTCCGTCGGCGATTCTCCTTATGTTTTCGCGATGACGGACAATCACCATTATCGGGATGCCGACTGCGGCTATGATTAGCGGCCAGAGGTCGGCGAATCGCCAGTTGTCTATCGCGGCGGTCAGCAGGATAAATGCGAGGGGAAAGACTGCCGAGGCGATTATCGAGGCCAGAGACACGTATCTGAAAATCAGCACGACGATAATCCACGTGATGATAGCGAGCGCAGCACAAATCGTGAAATAGGGCCAGAGCCCCAACGCCACGCCAAAGCTGGTGGCAACACCCTTGCCGCCTTTGAATTTCAGGTAGATGGGAAAGATGTGGCCTAAAATAGCTGCGATTCCGACCAGCAGCCATAACAGCAGTTCAACTGCATTGAGCGGCCTGGTTGTGATTCTGCCTGCAACGAGTGTAGGAACCAGCCCCTTCGAAACGTCGAGGACGAAGCAGAAGTAACCCCACTTTTTGCCAAGGGCGCGCGAAAGATTTGTTGCGCCAATGTTGCCTGAACCGGTTTTGCGAAGGTCTTTGCCTCGGACCGCGGCCAGAAGTAGGCCGAACGGGACCGAGCCCAGAAGATATGCTGCGATTATCAGTATGATGAGTATCATTTTACTGTCCGGTTTTCTATAATAGCATGATACAGTGCGATTAACTCTCTGGCTACCCGTCTTATTGAGATTTGTTCTTTGAGATTGTCTTTGATAATAGCGGCTGCGGCTTTGTTGATATTGTCGGTGTCCGTGAAATGGCTGATGGCTTCAGCGAGGGCGGGGATATTCTGGGGTATGTCAACGATTCTTCCGTGGCGATGATTGGTGAAAAGGTCGGTTGCGCCGTTGAACCTGGTGGTGATAACGGGTTTATCCGCCGCCAGTGCTTCGAGGATAAAGCGGCTGGAAGGGTCATAGAAGGTGGGCAGGACCGCGACATCACAGACGACCAGAGCCGTCTCAATTTTTCTAAGGGGCCCGAGAAAGAGAATCTTTTTATCAACGTTGAGCTTTGCAGCGAGGCGTTTGTACTTTTCGGGTTTTCCTGCGCCTGCAACAACGAGATAAGCGGTTCGGTCGGATGAACTCGCGGTCATCTGCATGGCCTTTATCAGAGGACCGAGGCCCTTGAGCCTGAAGTTGTGCGCGGCAAAGAGCAACAGGACGGGCTGCTCGGCTTCTTTCAGTGACAGCCGATTCAGTATATCGGCCCGCAGTTTATCTGCATCTCGCGGGTCGGCGGTCCTGTCCGTCAGAACGCCGTTGCGAATAAGTGCAATTCTGTCATTGTAGAGGTTATAGTGGTCCTTGAACTGTCGTGCGACGTAATCCGAAAGTGCGGCAACGGCAGGACCTGCGGGGTCGGCGCAGATTCTTGCCTCGGACCGTGCGAGCTCGGCTCTCTGAAAATTTAGAAAGGTGGTGGCGTTTTTGCAGTATCGTACGAATCGATTGGGATAGCTTGCGGCGTTTCGAGCGGCGGCTTCGGGATAGGCGCCGCCTCGCGATTGATAGACGTCACAAAAATCAACCGGCAGAAAGCTGTGAACGATATCGAACGAATTCTCTGAAATGTATCGCCTAAGCGCCTTTACGAAGGCCGGCAATGGTGTTCTTTTGCCCGGCAGGTTGGAGCAAAGGAACCGGACGTTTTTGGCTTTGGTACTGCCCTTTGCGGCGAGGATTTCGACTTCGCAGCCTGCGGATTTCAAGGCAGTGGATAGTTCGAACAGGCTTCGTTCGGCGCCGCCCAGCTCGATATCCGCCCTTTCTATGACAAGTGCAACCTTCATATGGTCCGGTGACTGAGAAATTATTTTATGTCCTTAAAAGGGACTATCCTGCCGTGCTTTTTGTCGTGCCTGGCCATTGTATTAACTTTGTCAATTACCTGTCTGATAAAGGTCTTGTCCGCAGCAGTTAGTTTTTTCCGTCCGCGGTAGGTTATGTAAAAGCGCAACCGGTCTGTTCGGCTGAAGTATTTTGCCGGAGCGCTGTAATACAGTTGCGCAATATCCTTGATGCGGAATCTCTGTCCGAACAGCCGGGGCTGAAAGGCCCTGGCAAGGTCGATGAGTGTAAGCCGTTCGTTGTCATCGCAGAATATATGACAAAGATAGAGGTCCCGGTGACAAAAACCGGTGTTGTGAAAGGTTTTTATAAACTGCGCGAGTTCGTCAATGAATTGTCGGCGTGCCGCAAGGTTTTTGCCGGTGGTTGGCCCGTCAAAGTAACGGGGGAGTTTTTGTTCGAGCGAGCTTGCAGCGGGCACCTGTTCGGTGATTACGAAGCTGCTATTCTCAAACAGCAAATTTGTTTGTTGGCCGTAAGCGATAATCTTTGCGGTATTGACGCCTGCGGCGGTGAGGATTTTGGCGGCCTTGGTTTCGAACAGGCCGCAGGTAACCGGACCGTGGTTGCACAGCCATCTGTCCAGTTGGATATCGAGGGGAGGATTTTGGTATCGTTTGAGAAAAAGAGTCCTGGCCGGCTCACCGATTTGAAACTTTATACGGGTTCGATAATCGGCCAGGTTTTTTTTGGTTAAGTTCTGCCCGTCATCGAATGAGAAAACCGAGTTAATCGAAGTCAGGCTCAGGCTCCTAAAATCCTGTTCGAAACTTTGGTCGACAAAGAATGAATCACTGAGCTGGGTGAACTGCTGAGTCGTGTCTGAGAGTTCTGTGAAATTCTCTCCTTTGAGCAGTCTGTCGGCGGCGGTGCATACTCTTTCGACGGTTATCGAATTCATGCAAAGGTGCTCAGGTTTGCTGCAAAGAGCTTTGAGGCACGGCACACATGGAGCACGGCCGATGATTTGTATTTCTTTTTCGTGGGCTGTCCGGGTCCATACAGGGTCATTCGGTCCGAACATGGTTATGACCTTGCGGTCGAATGCTATTGCGATGTGTCGGGGTCCGGTGTCGTTGCAGATGACCAGCTCGGCCATTGAGAACAGGGCTTTTAATTCGCCGAGCGATAAAGAGTTTTCGGCAAGACTGAGCAGGTCATGTTGCGATGCAGCAGAGATTTGCCGTGCTATTTCTCGCTCATGTTTTTCGGGCGCTACCGAGATAACGACAGCAGCATTGTGGTTATCAATGAGCCAGTCGGCTGTTCCGGCGAATCGGTCGGCGGGCCAGCATTTGCTTAACCCGAACGCACCGCCGGGTACAAGGATTATAAGTGGTTTATCCGGGGCGAAGATGTCGGGCAGTTTGGCTTTTAGTGTTTGTTTGTCCTGTTCATTGACGGCTAATTCCAATCTGCGGCTGGTCGTATCGGCGCCGAGCCACGAGGCGATTGACAGGTAATAATCCACCATTGACAGCGGTCTGTAGTTGCCGTCCGGCAGTTTCGGCGGATAAAGTTTGTCCGTCAGTAGGAAACCACGGCCATCTCTGCTGTAGCCGGTGCGGTTTTCAACGCCCGCGAGAAATACGGTAAGGGCGGAACCGAACGAGTTTTTGAGAAGGATTGCGCTGGTGAAGTTGTGTTTCCTGAGTTCAGCGGCGGTAGTGAAGATATTGTTGTCCTTAGGAACAACCCACCCGTCATTGAAGCTGCTCGGCGAAAGGACCTGACGGACGGTATCAGCGGCGAGGAATGTGATTTTAGAAGACTCAAAGTGTTTTCTTATCGCTCGCAGGGCCGGTGTGCAAAGAACGGCGTCACCCATAGGAGAAGGAAGCCAGACTAAAAGATTATCCTGCTGCATTTGTGGATTGGAATATACCAGTGCCTATGCGGAATTATTTTTTTCCCTGCATTACAAAGAACGTCAGCGCCATTACCTGAAAGACCAGAGCGAACACGAGCGCGATTAAGATGGAATCCGGATGTCTGGTGGGGCTCATCAGCAGCCATATACTTATCAAAAGGCAGAACAGCACGATGACCTGTACTATCCCTGCAATCAACCGAGTTACGGAGAACTCGCCGAACATCTCGGTTCTCTGATTCTTTCGCAACTGTTCGAGAATCTCGGCAAGGAGCTGTTCTTGTGTTGCCGGCTGAGCGGATAATTTTCCTGTATTAGGTCGGGGCCGCTCGGCGGCAAGAGGCGTTGTCAGAGTCTCAGTTTTGGGACGGTCCTGGGTAGTTCCTGTTTTTTCGGTTTCCATTTTTTGCCAGGTTCGATTGTGTTTTTTAATGATATTTGCGACCTCTTTCATATTGACGGCTGTATAGTCGGGAGAAGTTGCGCCCGGTTCGAGGGTACGACTGTGAGCGGTGTTTTGAATGAGTATGGTTGTGCAACCGGCTGATTTTCCTGCGTCGATGTCGCGGGCGCTGTCGCCGACGAGCCAGGACTCAGTTAAATCTATATCCAGCTCCTCGGCTGCGGTCAGGAGCATCCCCGGTTCGGGTTTGCGCCAGGTGCTTTCTTTTCGGTACGTGGGTATAGCCCCGTCGGGATGGTCAGGGCAGTAATAAATTTTGTCGAGTGCGGCGCCGTGCTGGGCCAGAAGCTGCTCGATACGCTCGTGGATTTGAGCAAGCACCTGTTCTGTTACGATGCCACGCGCGACCGCCGACTGATTCGAGACGACGATGAGCTTATATCCCATTCGCCGCAGACCGGTTAGGGCTTCCGGTACACCTTCGAGCAATTTGACCTGGTCGGGATGATTTATGTAGCCTGGGTCCTCAATCAGTGTATCATCTCGGTCAAGAAAAACAGCTTTATTTGCCATAGCGACACCGGGCGTTTAATTTGTAAATAATGGTCAGTCGTTTTTCAGCGATTTCATTTTTTCGATAGTGGCGGTGGAGCTTTTGCCCTCCACCAGCGGTGCGAGCACGACCCTGCCGCCGTACGATTCGACAAAGTCCCGTCCCGCGACGCCTTTATATTCCCAATCTGTGCCCTTTACCAGCACGTCAGGTTTGACCTGTGTAATAAGGTTCAGGGGGTCCGGCTCGTCAAAAATGACAACATAATCCACGCTTTCGAGCGCGGCGAGAACCGCGGCGCGGTCGTGCTGATTGTTAATCGGCCTGTCAGAGCCCTTTATCTGTTTTACGGA
>CAYSTP010000029.1:0-15994 GCA_964434085.1 uncultured Pirellulales bacterium | reverse complement strand
TTTTTCTTCTGCATACCGAAGGTGCCGGCGATGCCGCAGCAGCCGGCCTGGATGTCGATTACCTCGGCTTTGCACATTCTTCGGAACAGCTCTATAGTCGCCCTGCCGTTACCGACGGCGCAAAGATGACAGGGCAAATGATAGAGGTATTTCTGCGGTTTGCAGTCCTTCGGGGCCTGGAGTTTCTTGTGGTTATAAAGGTCGAGAAGGTAGTTCATCAGCTCGACGGTATTTCTGGCGACGAGCTTGGCATCGTCGTTCCAGACGTAATTTCGTAACTCGTCTTTGAGGCACAGGGCGGCGCTAGGCTCGGAGCAGATTATTTTATAACCTTTGCGGACGGCTTGTGCGAGGTATTTTACGCTGAAGGCCAGGTCGCGCTTGGCCCTTTTCGTATCGCCGTAGCAAACAGCAGGCAACGGCGCGGGACGCTGCCTGGGCAGGATGACTTCGATGCCGTTGTGGATGAGGACATCAAGCACGGCGAAACCAAGCTCGTGGTCGTTGTAGTTGGCGTAGGTATCAACAAAATACGCGACCTTGTCAATCGGTTCTGTGACAGGCGGACACGATTGCAGGTAACGAGTACCGACTTTTATGAAAGACTTGTTTGCGAACTTCGGCAGTGAGCGTCTTCTGTCGAGGCCGGCGGACTTTTCGAGTATCCATTTGGTGATAGCAAGATTAGTAGCAAAATTTACCAACGGGCTCAGGGCAACTCCGGCCTGGCTCAAAAGGCGATTATTACTCAGGACCTTCTGGCTGATAGACAGGCCCTTGCGTTTTGCATATTTTGCGCGGGCGGCGCCGACGAGTTTGGAGACGTCAACGCCGGAGGGACATTCGATGGAGCAGGCCTTGCAGTTTACGCACAGGTCGAGGAACTTTCTAAACTCGGATGATTCGAAGTCCTTGTCGTCCATTTGGCCTGTGGTCCAGAATCGCAGGACGTTTGCCTTTGCGCGGGCCGAGGCGAGCTCATCGCCGACGGCGCGATAGACGGGACAGAATCGAAGCTGCTCGGAGCGAGTCAGGCACAGTCCGCAGCCGTTGCACTTTTCAAGCTCCTCGGTGAACTCATCACGGTCGATATTCAAATCACCGGCGAGGCGCTCCGGCTCGACTTCATATGATGCACGGAGGTTTCTGGTCATAACGTCGGGGTCGTCGCAAATGATTTTGTCGGGATTGAGGACGAAGTCGGGGTCGAAGATTTCCTTTATCTGTCTCAACAGCTCGTAAAACTGCGGGCCGTATTGTTTCTTAACGAATGCGGCTCTGACCAGGCCGTCGGCGTGCTCGCCGCTGATGGAGCCGCCAAGCGACCATGCGAGCGCGAAGACCTCATTCGCAATGACGGGCATCTTTTGTACATCGGCCGGGTCCCGCAAATCGAGATAGGGACGCACGTGCAGCTCACCGTCGCCTGCGTGGCCATAGAACGACGTTTCAAAGTCGTACTCGGCGGCGATGCTCTGCAGGCCGATGATGTATTTGCCGAGTTGCTTGTTATCGACCGAGACGTCCTCAATAAACGGTATCGGTTTTTTGCCGCCGCGGTTGCGATTGAGCAAGGGTACGGCGTCTTTGCGGGCCTTGTCGATTTTCTGCTGCTGCCCTTTATTCGTGATGACATCGGATTTGGCTGCGATTTTTGCGACGGCGTCGGAAGTCTGCTGTAGTTTGAGTTTGACGTCTTTTAGAGTATCGGCGGTGTGTTCGACGATAAGAACAGCAGCGGCGGAATCAGGCAACGCATCGCGGTAGTCGGGCCAGGCTTCAAGGGCCATTTTAATGAGGGTCTTGTCGAGCAGCTCGCAGGCGTCGGCGCCGTGAGCGACGATGATGGGGACAGCCCCGGCCATTTTGGCAAGGGATTTGAACTGTAATCTGAGCAGGCCTTTGGCGGCGGGGACGGGAACGGTTTGCAAAGTTATCTTAGTGAAGATGCAAAGCGTACCCTCGGAGCCTGCGAGCATTCGTGCGAGGTCGATTTTGTTATCGCGACAGACGTCGGCAATTGAGTATCCACTTCGATTTCGTTTGGTGCGAGGCAGGGCCTTGTCGATAATTTCTTTATTCTCAGTAAGCAAAGACAGGCACTTGCCGGCGATTCGGTCAACAACGTCTTGCGTTTCTGATTTCGGCTTAAAGTTGTTTTTGAACTCGACCAATTGGCCGTCAGCCAGGACGGCTTCGACGCTGTGGACGTAGTCGCCGATGTATCCATAGCGGAGCGAGTGTGCGCCGGTTGCATTGTTGGCGACGCATCCGCCCACGGTCGCCCGGTCGGAGGTTGAGGGGTCGGGGCCAATCATTCGGCCGAACGGTGCAAGCTGTTGATTGAGCTGGTCGAGCACCACGCCCGGCTCGCAGGTAACAAGTGAACCGTCCTTTTCGATACCGAGGACCTTGTTCATATACCGGGTCATGTCGAAGACTATGCCTGTGGTAAGCGCTTCACCTGCCACACCGCTGCCTGCGCCGCGTGCGACGACGGGGATTTTGTTTGCGTGGGCGTATCTCACGGCGGCAACGATGTCAGCGGCGGTCTTCGGAGCGACGACACAGGCGGGCAGTATCTGGTATATGCTTGCGTCGGTGGCAAAGGCTGCGCGGTGAATGATATCGTCATAGACGTCACCACGAATCACGCGTGCCAAATCGGCGGCGATATTTTCGTTGACCTGGGTCTGCAATGGACTACTCCTGAAAATCCTCAGGCAGGAACTGCGACTTGAGGTCTTTTCCGCTCATTCGCAGCACCGCGAGGTCGTCTTCGCTTACCTGGCCGTTAATGAACTGCTGTACGATGGGATGCGGGTGATTTTTTATGTGGTCGACATTGCCGTCTGCGATGATTTTTCCGCGATGGAGCATAACAATCCGGTCGGCGATTTTGTATGCGCTCTTCATGTCGTGGGTGACGACGACACTTGTGTGGCCGAGACCGCTTTGCAGCTTGAGTATCAGCTCGTTGATGACGTCGGCGCGGATGGGGTCAAGGCCGGTTGTAGGCTCATCGTAGAGGACGACTTCGGGATTAAGCGCGATTGCGCGGGCCAGGGCGACCCGTTTTTTCTGGCCTCCGGAAAGCCTGGCGGGATAGTAATGCTGGAAGCCGTCGAGGCCGACCATAGCAAGCTTCATTTTGACTAACTCGTCGAGTCCGCTGCGGGCTGTGACCCTATAGTGCTGCCTGACGGGAAAGAGAATATTTTCGGTTACATTCAAACTGTCAAACAACGCCCCACCCTGGAATAGAAAGCCATAGCCGGCGCGGATTCGGCTAAGGTTTCTTTCGGTTGCGTTATCGATACGTTGGCCTTTGAAATAGACCTCGCCGGCACTGGGCCTTAGCAGGACGATAAGATGTTTAATAAGAACGGTTTTTCCGCATCCGCTGGGCCCGATGACAACGGTGGTCTTGTGCGGTTCAATGGCAAAGTAGATGTTGTCGAGCACAAGGTTGGCACCGAATTTCTTGGTCAGATTTTTGCAAACAATGATACCGTCATCGGGAGTGATGTCGGGGCCGGAGAGGCTTTGGGTATTTTTTTGGTTTTTTTCCATCATAAGTATCTTAAGCAGTGTCCTCTTTTCAGAGAAGCATTCTCAGCGGCCAGAGTGTGTTGTAAACAGCCTTGAAGATGACTCCCATTGCGAAGTTCAGAGCAAGTATAGAGATAAAACTGGCAACGAAAGCCTCGGTGCAGGCGTGTCCGACCCCTTCGGCCCCTTCGCGACAGTGGAATCCTTTGTAGCAACTGATAGAGGCGATGGCGCCGCCGAAGAAGAAGCCTTTTATTACTCCAATGGACACGTCCCAGAGCTCGACACCGCTGGCGCTATAGGTCCAATAGGCGCTGTTGTTGACTCCGAGCTGCACAACACTCATAAAGTATCCGCCGATGATTCCGAGCAGGTCGGCATATATAATAAGGAAAGGCGTAAGCAGCAGACAGGCCAAGACCCGCGGCGCGACAAGGTGGCGGACGGGGTCGGTGCCCATGCTTCTGATAGCTTCAATCTGCTCGGTAACTTTCATAGTTCCGAGCTCGGCGGTCAGCGCCCCGCCGATTCGGCCTGCGAGCATGACGGCAGCGAGAACGGGGCCGAGCTCCTTGACGACGGAGACATTAATCAGGACTCCAAGCCGCTCTTCGAGGCCCATGAATGCAAGCTGGTCATAGGCCTGGATAGCGAGAGTCATGCCGACGAAGGCCCCTGTTACCATGATAACGGGAACGGAGCGAACGCCGATGATGTTCATCTGGGTCCATGTAAGCTCGTAATCTTTTGGGCGAAACAAGGCTCTAAAGGCACAGGCCAGTCCCCTTCCGATGAATCTTGCGGCCCGGCCGGCATTGTTAACGTCCTCGACAGTCTTTGCGCCAAATGCGCCCACAACGGACTCGTTCATATCAGTACCCTCGAGTGGTAAGTGATTTAAGTTATTTTCCAGTAGAGATAAAGGCTCAAGGCAATTATGGGAAAAATGACGGATTGAGTCAATAGGCAATGCGAGGGGCAAGGGGTTGGCCCTTAGCGGCAAATGAGATGTAATAGTGGAATTATTGTGTGTTGTCGTATCGTTTCTTTTTGAAATTGGCCATTTTTTTGGCATATTCGGCCATTGACTGCTGTGCCTGTTCATACTTTTGTGAGCGTGCCTTGGGGTGCTTTTTTCCCTGCCGGTCAGCGATGTAGCTGTATATACCGTAGGCGAGCCAGCCCAGGCCAACAACAGCAACGCCTATTATCATAAACCACTTATACATCCGTATCCACCTATCAGAACGACCATTTATACCGCACCTGTTTAAAAACTGCGCCCAAGATAAGCGATAATTTAAACACTGCTCGCGGCGTAAAAATCAAATAAGTGTGGTATAAATTAGCGGTTAGCCAATCCAGGTTCAAGTAAATAATCCGGATTGGCAAAAGCAAGTCTCAGACGATGCGATTGAATAACGCGGCATAAAAAAAGCGGCCTGCACTTTGTATGCAGGCCGCTGTTCAAGCAAGCCGGATAATTTCAGGGAAATTGCGAGTTATTAACCAGTCGCAGCTTCGACTGGCTGGGGTTCCGGCTCGGCAGAAGCGTCGGGGCATCGCTTTTTTCGCTTTACAGTCCTGTTTTCAGGATTGAATTTTTGGTCAGTCGGTGCAATTCTCAGTGCCTCGGCGGCATTTTCAGCAAACATATCGGCGCCGACTTCCTCCCAAAGTCCTTCGGCGCGGTTGAACAGGCCGCCGGAGACCATAATCCGCATGTCGGGCCAGGCATTTACGCTTCGAATGGTGTCGATAAGGGCGCGAATGTCCGGGGCCTGACTGGCCTTGGCACCATAAATAATGAACAGCTTCGGAGCGTAAGAGTTGATATACGTGAGGATGTCTTCATTGGTGAGTCCTCCTCCGACAAAACGAACTTCCCAACCGTCACTTTCAAACAAGTCAGCCATCATCTGTGCACCAAGCTCCTGGAGCTGGTCCTGAGCACAGCAGATGACCACCTTCTTTTCCCTGTTCTGATGACGGGGCAGCTTGTTCTGAAGCTGGTCGACGATGGTTCGGTTGATTCTCGTGGCAAGGTGCTCCTGTATAACTGTGACTTTGTCGGAGCGGATAAGGCGTTCAATCTCGACCATGACAGGCCAAATCAAATCCAAATACACGTTGTGAGCAGTGACTCCACTTTGCAGGGTCTCTTCGACCACCGAGCGGCTTCGGGCACGATTACCACTAAGCAGAGCATCCAGATATCTTTCGTGTGTGCGTGGGTTAATCATTTTCAAGTCTCCATACATTATTGATTATTGCTGCACATAATTTTTCCTATTTTGTTGTCTGCACCTTGTTTTTGCGGCCAATTGTTAATTTAGGCAATCCGTACATCGGAAAGGTGCCATAAAAATCTTTAGTTAAAATAGGCAGGATATGTGCTCTGGGGAACTTTTTGTCCCGAGGCCTCTGCAATAAATCTGCCCTCTCCAATTATAAAGCCGACCTCCTGCCGGTTATCGTCCCATAATATTACTGTGATATAAGTCGGTTGCGGCACACTGGTGAATTGGATTGATTCAATGTAGTTGGCGACTTATAATTGTCCGCTACAGGATGGCTTTGAGATTTGCCTTTTTGCGAGGACCAAAAATGACACAGGGAAGAATACTGATTGTTGATGATGACCCGGATATCACAGAGGCAATGAAGCTGGTTCTGGAAAATGAAGGTTACAGTGTGGATGCAGCTAAAGACGGCGATGCCGCCATGGGTCGCATTCGAGCCAATAAGCCGGATTTGATTATCCTCGATGTGATGATGAACACCCCACAGGAGGGTTTTGCTCTGTCGAGAGAATTGAAGAAAAACACCGAGTATAAGGCAATACCAATCCTGATGCTGACGGCGGTAAAGGAAAGGACGGGAATCGACTTTAAGAGCGCAGCAGGCGACGAGGAATGGCTGCCCGTTGAAGATTATCTGGACAAACCAGTTAAGCCGGATGTTCTTTTGGAGAAAGTGGGGGCTCTTCTTAGAAAATAACTGATGGAAACACTCTTACAGAGCGGAAGTCTAATCCAGCGCGCGTTCTGGCTGGTAAAACTTCGCTGGATTGCGATAGGCGGTCTGGCGGCAGCGACATTCGGGGCAAGCAGGTTTATGAATGTGTCGCTGCCGACGTTCAGGCTGTACCTGCTTAGCGCGATTCTTCTGGCTTACAACTTTATCCTGTACGATTTGATACGGTACTTTACGTGGGGTGGACGCAGGGCTTCGCGTCGGACTATCAGTAATATAATCGTATTTCAGGTCGCGGCGGATTTGTTTATTCTCACGACGATTCTTCACTTCAGCGGGGGCGTTGAAAATCCGTTTTTTCTGTATTTTGTTTTCCATATGGTGCTGACGAGTGTTTTCCTGTCGAGGCTACAGAGTTATATAATTGCGACGCTGGCGGTGGTTTTTTTCGGCGGACTTATCTTTCTCGAGCATCTGGGGGTTCTGAAGCACTACACACTTACGGGTTTTTCAGAAGACGGCCGTTATCAGAACGTTATTTTTGTCAGCGGCACGTTTTTTATCTTTACGACGACTCTTTACTTAGTTGTTTACATGACCACATCAATAACCAAGCAGCTCCACAAGCAGCAGGCCGACCGGGAGCAGGCGCACGCCTTGCTGCAGGAGAAAGACCATCTTAAGAATGAGTACGTAATGCGGCTTACTCACGATATTAAGGGACATCTTGCGGCGATTGAAAGTTGTCTGGACGTCGTGCTTCACCATATGAGCGGCGAACTGGGCGACAAACAACGGGACCTGACTGAGCGGGCATATCGGCGAGCAAACAAGTGCATGGGTTTCATAAGCGCGTTGCTGAAACTTACGCGAATGAAGCTGAGCGGGCACGTGGATATGCTGGGTTTCCCGATAAGGAACGTTGTTATGGATACATTGGCCGCGGTCGAAGGCCGGGCAAAGGAAAAATCCATCAATATAAATTACGAGATTGACAGCAATATAGACGAAATCTACGGCGAGCCGGTCCTGCTTGGAGAGGCTATTACGAACATGCTGTTCAACGCGGTCCGTTACACGCCCTCAGGCGGTGATGTCCGGCTGGAGGTAAAGGATGAGGGGCAGACGGTGTTGGTGACGGTGCGAGACACCGGTATCGGGATACCTGAGGGGGACCAGGAAAGGATATTCGAAGAGTTTTACCGTGGGGCCAACGCACGAGAAATCGAGAGGGACAGCACGGGCTTGGGGCTTTCAATTGTACGACAGGTCGTTGAGCGGCACGGCGGGCGCGTATGGGCCCAGAACAACGAATCGGGCGGAAGCACATTCAGTTTTCGCATACCCAAGAGCCTATCCGAGTAACAGAACCGGTGCCTCATCACCAGGATTCCAACACACCAGGAAACAGACGGACGACAGAGGGCGTTGAATAAAAGCTGTTTTATTACGTTTCTCCGCCATTTTTTCTTGACAGGTGTACAGGTTATGCGGTAAATTGCAAGCGCTTTGCATCTGTGAACGTGAACACAAGTACCAGTATCCGTGAACTCAATCACTAAATCCACTGGTGCTTTATGAGGTATCACAAAATTCCGGATGAAACGGTAAGAAGGCTTCCGACTTACCTGAGAGGGGCGATTGTGTTGTCGGAAAAGGGCCTTAAAAGGGTCTCAAGCAAGCGATTGGCCGATTTTTTGGGCATCAATCCATGGCAAATCAGAAAGGATTTTTCTTATTTCGGCGATTTTGGCACTCCGGGCGTTGGTTACGACACGTTAAAACTGCAAAAGAGAATCAGCAAAATTCTCCGTCTTAACAGCAACCATAAAGCCGTTCTGGTCGGGGCAGGCAACCTGGGTTCGGCGGTGATGGCCTACGGTGGATTCAGCAGGTATGGGCTGGATATAGTGGCAGCTTTCGATAAAGACCCGAAGAAAATAGGGAAAAAGAAAAACGGCGTGGCCGTTGAAGATATAACTAAAATAGGCGGCATTAAAAAGCGAAAGGTCAATCTTGGCATCATTGCGGTACCGGCTGAGGAGGCACAGGCGGTGGCGGATGAGCTGGTAAAGGCCGGGGTAAAAGGGATTCTCAACTTTTCGCCGCGTCATATATCCGTGCCCAGGAAAGTCAAAGTTATAAGTATCGACATTGCGACCGATTTGGCCCGTCTGCCGTATTATATGACATAAGGATAAAAGGCAATATAGACTGGTATTAAAATGGAAACTGTATTTATAAGTAAACTCAAACCGTTGATGGATGCAATAGCCGGGCAGATGGAACTGTATGTACCGAAGAGGGTCGATGAGCATTTCGTGTTCAGTAAATACGACCCTGAATTAGCGGCGGATGTGCAAATTAACAGCGTACGAGCGTGTACTCCTGTAAAAGAGTTTCTGTTTCCGATTCGTGAGCTGGCGGCGACATATCCGGTGGCCGTCGAGCCGCAGGAGGTTAAGCCCTTTGCGGTGTTCGGGCTGAAAAATTGCGACCTGAAGAGTATCGAGATACTGGATAAGGTCTTCGAGGAGGAGGACTTCAAGGACCCGCTGTATATGGCGAGGCGCCAGAAGATGTTTATCATCAGCTCGGACTGCACGGATGTCGGGGACAGTTGTTTTTGCTGCTTGTTTGAAGGGAAGGTTTACAGCGACAGCGGGTTCGACCTGAATGTATCCGAGGTGAAAGATGGGTTCATTGTGGACTGCGGCTCCGGCAAGGGGCACAGTTTTATAGAGCAGCACGATGAGCTGTTTGCGGATGTTCCGGCGAGCCTGCTCGCTGAGCGGGAGGAGAACAGAAAAAAACTACAACAGGAATTAGAGCAGAAAAACGCCTGGTATGATAATCCCGCGGATATTCGCGAGGCGGTACTGGATTCAGAGGATTCGGAGGTTTACGACGAGCAGGCTGAAGGGTGCATCGAATGCCAGGCGTGTACGCGGGTTTGTCCGACGTGTCACTGTTTCTATCTCTATGATGCAAAGCAGGCTGATTACTTTGCCAAGATGAAGATATGGGACAGTTGTATGCGTTTCAGCTATGCTGCGGTAGCGGGTGGGGCCAATCCCAATAAGATACTGGGTGACAGGATGAGGCACCGCTTGATGCATAAGTTTGTTCATTTTCTGGACCGATACGGGGTCAATATGTGCGTTGGATGCGGGCGATGCGTCGACGCCGATGCCGGCGGGATGGACCTGAGGGAGATACTCAAGAGGATAAGGCAAGAGAGCAAGGATAAGTCAAAGGCTGCAAGCTGAAGATGGAGTACAACTTTTATCAACCAATTAACGGCGAGATTACGGATGTAATCATCGAGTCACCGACGATTAAGAGCTTTGTGGTAAAAACGGAAAAACCGTTCAAGTTCGAGACGGGTCAGTTTGTGGAGCTGACGCTTCCGGGTGAAGGCGAGGCGCCGTTTACTCCTTCTTCGTCTCCGAAAGAAACAGAGCAGATGGAAATCACGATAATGGAGGCGGGCAGGGTAACCGCCCTGCTGCATAAGTGTCGCAAAGGCCAGGCGGTAGGGATTCGCGGGCCTTTCGGCAATGGTTATCCGATTGATGAGTTTGCCGGCAAGGAGGTGTATATAGTCGGCGGCGGAGTGGGACTTGCACCGATACGGTCACTGTTCCTGACGCTTGTGGACAGGATTAAAGATTTTAAGAGAATCGTCTGCCGCTACGGCGCAAAAAGCCCTGATGATTTTATCTATAAAAAAACCTTGTTCGGTCAGTGGCAGAATATAGACGGCGTTGAGATGAAGCTCACCGTCGATAGCGCTAACGGCGACTGGAACGGCAATGTCGGGGTGGTGACAACGATTATGGAGCCGGGCGACGTTGACATCAACAATGCGGTGGCAGTGGTTTGCGGGCCGCCGATTATGATGAAATACGCAACAATCAAGCTGCTCGACTTCGGCTTTACCCCCAGCCAGATTTACTTATCAATGGAAAAAAATATGAGCTGCGGCGTGGGTAAGTGCGGGCACTGCATGATAGGAAAATATTACGTGTGTAAGGACGGGCCTGTGTTTACATACGACCAAATCAAAGGTTACAGCAAGATTTGGGATTAGAAGACGCGGTCGGGTTATGAGTGCAAAACTAATAATAGATTTGGCCAAGTGTGACCTTCAGGAAAATTCGAACGTCCGGTGCTCCTATAATCAGCATCCCGAGAACAAAGGGATTGATGCGCTACTGGAGATGATTCGGTTTTCGCTGATCTGCCGAAGATGCGAGGCGGCGCCCTGCATCAAGGCCTGTCCGAATGATGCGCTGGAAAAGTTGCCGAGTAAATATAATGACGCTGGTGTTCTGAAAAGGTATAACATGCGATGCACCGGATGCGGCACGTGCGCGATAGCGTGTCCGTTCGGCACGATTTACACCGACCTAATACCGTATCCGAGCAGTGTGTGCGATTTGTGCAAAGGCAGGCTGGAACCGAACGGCAAGCCTTTGTGCGTTAATACGTGCAGCGACGGCAGTATCGACTATCGTGACGTACAGGCAGGCGAAAAGGACATTGTAGAAGTTTTCGACGGTATATCAGTCAAGGTTACAGGCGGTACTCTATGGGAACCGTTCTTAGGTGAAAAAGGACAAAAGGTTTAAGCAATGACAGAAGGATTACAGGGGCTTTTCTGGATACTGATATTCCCAGGTTTTGTATTTACCGTGGTCCTGGGGTTGCTGGTTTCGTGGGTGGTCAGGAAGGTATCGGCCCGGGTGCAATGGCGCAAGGGTCCGCCTTTGATGCAGCCTTTGTGGGACATTGTGAAACTGACAGGCAAAGAGGTGCTCATACCTGAACAGGCGAACAGAATGGTCTTCATCGGCGCACCGATGGTCGGTATGGCGGGCGTGCTGCTGCTTTCGACGATGCTGTGGCGAATCACGATTTCGCATTCGGCGTTCGTGGGTGATATTATTGTTGCGATTTACCTGATGGTGCTCCCGTCACTGGCCTTTATCCTCGGCAGCAGCGCCAGTGCCAGTCCACATGCGGCGCTGGGTGCAAGCAGAGAAATGAAACTGGTGATGGGCTATGAGCTGCCATTAGTTCTGGCGCTTATCGTAGTTATAATCAGAAATGGAGGGGCACTGAGCCTTGCCGCCATAGGTCAGGGGGCTGCGGTCTGGAGCATTTCGAATATACTGGCGTTTATAGTAGCGCTGCTCTGCGTTCAGGCGAAGCTCGGTTTTGTGCCTTTCGATATTGCCGAGTCCGAAACCGAAATCGCCAGCGGGGTTTTGATTGAATATTCGGGTGTGCTGCTTGCCATCTGGAAGATTATGCAGGCGATGATGCTGGTGGCTCTGCCGCTGTTTCTGGTGATGGCTTTTCTGGGAGGATTCGGGACGAGCGGCTGGGCCTTGGTCGGGGGAATCGGCAAATACCTGCTTGTGGTTGTGCTGGCGGTCTTAATCAAGAATACGAATCCGCGTTTACGAATCGACCAGGCGATGAAGTTTTTCTGGGTATTCTGCGGACTGGCTTTGGCGGCGGCGGTGGTCCTTGCGATGGTCGGTAACGCTCACGGGATTAGCTGGCTGTAAGGTGTGGTTATGAGCTGGAAGATAAAAGCGCTGAAGAAATCGACGTGGGTTTTTCACGTCAATACCGGGGCGTGCAACAACTGCGATATAGAGGTTGTCGATTTACTGACGCCGAAGTTCGACGTCGAGAGGTTCGGCATTAAATTAGTCGGTTCGCCCCGCCATGCGGACGCTCTTTTAGTTACGGGCGTGGTGACGGCCCAGGCGGCGCCGCGGCTGCGAGAGGTGTATATGCAGACGCCCAAGCCCTGCGTGGTCTTTGCGATAGGCGCCTGCGCGTGCGGGACGGGGATTTTTCACAAAGGCTATCACGTGGTCGGGCCGGTTGACAAAATAATCAGGGAAATAGACCCCAATGCAATTATAGCATACGTGCCGGGATGCCCGCCAAAGCCCGAAGCGATGATTTCGGGTGTAGTTAAGGCATTGTCGATTTTATAAATGAATTAGCCACAGAGGACACAGAAACCACAGAGAAAATAAATTTATAGACACGGATTAACACTGATTGACACAGATAAAATTAAAAAACTACAACAGGTAAGTGGCAATGAAATTACAAGAACTTGATGACAACCTGCAGGCGTTGAAAGACAAGGTGATTTCGGTAAACAAGACCACGGACAAGAGGATATACCTGACGTGCGAGTCGGAGAACGCGATAGATATATGCAGGTTTTTGTACGAGGATTTAGGCTTTCGATTTGTAATAGCGACGGGTATTGATTCGGATAATTACTTCGAGATTCTGTATCACTTTACATACGACGAGCTCGGCTGCGTGATAACGGTCAAGTCATTGATACGGGACAAAGATAATCCTGCCGTCGATTCGCTGGCGAATCTGCTGCCTGCGACGTCGTGGATAGAGCGGGAAATACATGATGAGCTGGGAATTGAGTTTAAGGGACATCCTGATATGAGGCGGCTGATTTTGGCGGATGACTGGCCTGAGGGTGTGTACCCGTTGAGAAAAGAAAGAAAGAAATGAAAAAGAAAATCTGTAAACCTGTTCTGGCGGTCGGACCTTTCCACCCTCTGCAGGAAGAGATGGAATTTTTCCGGTTGACGGTGGACGGCGAGACGGTGACGGATATCGACGTGAGGATTTCATACAACCATCGTGGCATGGAGGGAATTGCAGAAACTTTGCAGTTTGACCAGGTACCGTATTTGGTCTCGCGGATTTGCGGGATATGCTCGGCGTCGCATCCACTGGCATACGTCCAGGCGGTGGAGGAGCTGGCTGGTATAAAGCCGCCCGAACGGGCGCTGTATGTCCGGACGATTATCAACGAGCTTGAACGGATTCACAGCCACCTTCTCTGGTTCGGTTTAGCGGGGCATTTCATCGGTTACGATACGGTGTTTATGTGGGCGTGGAAATATCGTGAGCCGGTGCTTGATTTGCTGGAGATTATAACCGGCAACCGCAACAACTACGGCAACGTCAGAGTCGGAGGCTGCCGTGAAGATATACCGGATGAAGTCAGGCCGAAGATACTGCGGGAGCTGGACAAATTAGAAAAAAAGACGGAGATGCTAACCAAGGCGGTGCTGGATGACCCGGTGCTGCACGTTCGCTTAAAGGGCGTCGGGATTCTTAAGAAAGAAGACGCGATTAGTTATGCTGTTACGGGCCCTACTGCGCGGGGCAGTGGTATCGGAATCGACGTTCGCAGGGACGACCCTTATGCGGCGTACGAAATGGTTGACTGGAAAATGATAGTGCAGGATGAGGGAGACGTCTTTGCCAAAGTGGTTGTGCGGCTGCTGGAGGTCCTCGAAGCGGTCAAGATAATTCGCCAGGCGGTAAAAAAACTGCCGGCTGGGCCGATTACGACAGAAGTAAAAGAGATACCGGCGGGCGAAGGATGCGGTCGCGCCGAGGCGCCGCGGGGTGAGACATTCCATTATGTTCGCAGCGACGGGGGTAATCGCCCTGTCAGACACAAGATGCGGGCGCCAAGCTTCGTCAATGTGCCTTCATTCAAGGCGTCGTGTATCGGCCAGAGTATAGCTGATGTGACAATAACACTTGCGGCGGTGGACCCGTGTTATAGCTGTACGGAAAGAATCGCGGTTGTGGACGGCCAGAAAAAGATGGTGCACGATTACGAGACGCTGCTGCGATTGAGCAGAGAAAAGACGGCGAGACTGAGGAAAGAGATGGGCGTAGAAGAGATAAAGCTGGAGGACGAATAAGTTGGAAAATATACCGGCAATGCTGAAACTGGTTGCAGGACCGATGATGGCGGGATTTATTCTGTTATTTGTGCCCAACAGGCTTCGGCAGCTATCAAAGATTGCAGCGGTCGTGATTTCAGCGGTTGCCATTTACATGGCTATAGGTATCGTCAGGTCACAGCCTGAGGCCTATTCGGCGAGCATTCTGCAGATTGGCGCGTTTGAACTAAGTATTAAGCTGACGGTGACGAAGCTCGGCTCGTATATCCTGATGGCGGCGTGCGGGTTCGGATTTTTGATTACATTTTATTCTCTAAAGGCAATCGGGCCTGAAGTCAGGCGTCAGAGCGAATACTACGGTTCGATTCTGCTGACGATAGGCGGTTCGGCGGGGATATTGCTGGCGGACCATTTGCTTGTCCTGCTTATCTGCTGGGAGATTGTTACAGCGGCCTTGTATATAATGATTGTTGTGGGCGGCAAGAACTCGAACTTCGCAGGGACCAAGAGCTTTGCGATGATAGGCGCGTCGGACGGCACCTTGCTTTTGGGGATTGCGATGCTGTGGCTAGTGTCGGGGACTTTTGTCATATCCAAAATAAACATTATGGCAAATTCAGCGGTTTCAATAACGGCATTTCTATTGCTTATGGTCGCGGCGATTACCAAGGCCGGGGCGATGCCGATGCATACGTGGATACCGACCAGCGGCGAGTATGCGCCGGTTCCTGTGATGGCCCTGCTGCCCGCTGCGATAGATAAGCTACTTGGGATTTATCTTCTGGTCGTCATAGTGCGGCAGCTTTTCGAAATTACAGCAGCGCTGCGGCTGGTTCTGGCAATAATCGGCGCGGTGACGATTGTCACAGCGGTGATGATTGCGATGGTTCAACATAACCTCAAAAAACTACTCAGTTATCATGCGGTCAGTCAGGTCGGTTATATGATTCTTGGTATTGCCACAGGAACAACAGTCGGGCTGGTTGGCGGTATCTTTCATATGCTGAACAATGCCATATACAAGAGCTGCCTGTTCCTGTGCGGCGGTGCGGTGGAAAAAAGTGCGGGCACGGCTGAGCTTGAAGAGCTCGGTGGGCTGGGTAAAAAGATGCCGATTACGTTTGCGTGCTGCCTGATAGCAGCGTTGAGCATTTCGGGTGTGCCGCCGTTTAACGGATTCGTATCCAAGTGGATGGTTTACCAGGGTGTAATCGATATGCGTACACAGGCCGGTACAGCGGCGACACTGTGGCCTGTGTGGTTTACCTGCGCAATGTTCGGAAGCGCATTGACGCTGGCGTCGTTCGTCAAGGTGCTTCATTCGGTATTTCTGTCCCGGCAGAGGGACGCTCTTACTGAGGTAAAGGAGACATCCTTCATTCAGTGGCTGCCGATGGCGGTCCTGGCGGCGCTTTGCGTTTTATTGGGCGTTTTCTATAAGGATATTCTCGGCTGGTTCCTCTACCCTGCACTGTCACTGAGGGCCGAGCAGGTAACGCTGAGCGACTGGCAGTCGGGCCTTGCGACTGTTTTGCTGATTGTCGGACTGGCGATAGGATTTGTTATCTGGCTGATAGGTAAAAAGGCCATAAAAGTGCGAGAGGTTCACACGTGGTACTGCGGTGAATCGATTGAGAATGAAAAGATGGTCATACCGGGAACGCATTTTTACAAGACGGTCAGCCGAATGGGCGGTCTGA
>CAYSTP010000028.1:0-16151 GCA_964434085.1 uncultured Pirellulales bacterium | reverse complement strand
TTTCTGCCGGGCTGGGGTACAGCGATAACACCACGACGATGAGCGCCGGAATAGGCTGGAGTTTTTAATGGAGCTTATTCGGAGATTCAGCGGAAGGGCAAGATACATTCTGTCCTGACGGTGTAATATAACGTCGCTCGTTTGGCCGGTGGTTCATTCTGTTTTGACGTTGGGGCGAACTGATGCGCAACTTACGTCAGCTCGACCGACCAGTATGCGTTATCGAGGAACTGCTTCCAGCTTTTGTATCGCTGGTGACCAAGATGGACGTGCAGCAGGGGGTTGCGTTTCGGTTTGACGGGTGTGCGAATCAGTGTCAAGCGGGCCTGTTTTGGGGTTCGCCCGCCTTTCTTGACGTTGCATCTTGTGCATGCGCAGACAATGTTTGACCAGCTCGAATCGCCGCCCATGCTGCGCGGAATAACGTGGTCAAGGCTGAGTTCCATTGTGGAATATCGCTTGCCGCAGTACTGGCAGGTGTTTCTGTCCCGCGCGAAGATGTTCCGCCGGTTGAACTTGACCTCACTTCTCGGCAGCCGGTCGTAGAACAAAAGCCGGATGATTCGCGGCACGGCGATGTGGAAATTGACGGTGGCTATCCAGTCATAGCCGTCGGGCTCGAACTGTCGCTTGAACCTGCTGACGTCGCACCATGACTGGAAGTTATAATTTGCATAGCTGTTGTCCTCGCAGGAAACGACCTCCGCCAAATCACGGAAGAGCAGGGAAAAAGCACGTTTCACCGAGACAATGCGTACGGCCATGTAGTGCTTGTTCAGCACCAGCACGTTACAGGTGAGTCCTGTGGACTCCCTACGGAGAGCCGAATGGTCTGTGTAACCGGTCATTTTAATAACCGAATAATCACCCTTTATCTCTCTGCCGAAACACGGATAAAATAACATGGCCGTAGGCTTGCCGCAAGTGAAAACTTGATGGGTTTTTTGTGACAAAAGGGTTCGGCATCACCTGAAAGCATGCGCAGATGAATGTTGCCGCGTTGACGTGAAGGTAGTTATTCAGTATGAGCCCGGCGGCTCTTCGTACAGCAGATGTGGCTAAAGTCGGTTTTACTCAATCAACGTGTCGTAAAATAGCAAGTTTTTGGAGCCTTACGATTTCTCTTCGGCCTCTGCAGCTGCAGAGACGGGTACTACATTTTCCGCACGCAGGCCCTTTTCTCCTTTTACGACGTCGTAGGTAACATCCTGGCCCTCGTTAAGCGTTTTGTACCCGTCGCTGGAAATACTGGCATAATGGACAAAAATGTCCTGTCCATCTTCGCCCGCTATAAAACCGTATCCTTTGCGAGCATTAAACCACTTCACTTTGCCTTGCGACATAAACGACTCCTTTGGTAAAGCCTTTACAAAAATTATCACCACCGACAGTTACGTTCCATCAAGACTTCGGACGGTCCGTAAGCGCTCGGCGGCGGTTATTCTACTGTGGGCGCCTTTGCATCGACCGGGCCGGCGCCGCTGTAAGATTCTCCTTCATCTGTCTTCCCATCTTGAACTTGACGGTGCGCTTCGTCGGCACTTCGACACGTTCAAGCGTCTTGGGGTTCTGAGCGGTTCTGGAGGCCCGAGTTCGTGTTTCAAACACTCCGAAATCTCGAAACTCGAGACGATTACCCTTGCAGAGCTCGGCAGTTATCTCATCGAGGAACGACTGGACGATACGCTTTACTATAACCCTTTTTGCCTGCGTGGCTTCTGCAATTCTGTCGATGAGCTCTTTCTTGGTTATTGTTGCCATAGACTACCTCACTTCAACAAAGAAAACGCGAAACTCGCTTTGCCGAACGCACAGGCACTTTTCGCAGGACGTGCAACATTGCCCTCCGGAGCGTTGAGAAGTATTGCCGCCAATTTGACTTTTACAAATAGTCACGTCTGTAAACCGTCAACAAACCTGGCAAACTTGAAAATAAAAACAATCGCAAATTACTATACTATAAAGACTTCGACGCAACAAGATTTTTTTGAATAAAATTTTACACTTTCCCCATACAAATATTATGACTTGGCGAACAGCCCTTTCTAAGGCCTTATCAAGGGGGACTTATGCCGTCATTACGAATCCTGCAAAAACCGCTGCGAAGCCGAATATCTGCCTGTGGCCCGTGCGACGATGCAAGTATAAGTGCTTGTAAATCAAGCGCTTACGACCAAGGGGCTGATGGGGACGCCCTGTATTATTTCCCTGGCCCGGCCCCTGTCTTGAATTGAATTGACCGGGTGGACTGCCGGCCGCATAATTGCCGATTCTATACCTGTGTAAGACCAGCGACGGAAAGGGATAGCCTGCATATGTCATTTACCGACCAAGAACATGTTCGCCCTGGCGGCTGGTGGGCCGAGAGAGGGTTCGGAGAGATTGTTGAGACGGTCCAGTGGTTGCTGATAGCACTTATACTGGCGTTATTCTTTCGTGCATTCATTATGGAAGCCTACCGCATACCTACCGGCAGCATGGCGATGACCTTGAAAGGTGCGCACTTCAGACTCTATTGTCACCAGTGCGGCTATAGGTTCGATAGGGGGTTCGATTCGAGTGAGTATGGATTATCTGAAAACGCTCTGCCGGCCGGCGATAAAGAAATTCCCCGCGATTGTCGCTGCCCGAGCTGCGGTTACGATTTGGAGTTTGATGAACCGCTGTGGGTGGCTAATGGTGACCGTATATTGGTCCTGAAATGCCGGTATCAGTTTGTCGAGCCGAAAAGGTGGGACGTGGTCGTTTTCAAAGACCCCGCGGACCCGGGCAGTAATGTCATCAAGAGACTGGTCGGCCGACCGGGTGAAACCGTTGAGATTATCGACGGTGACATATATATCGACGGCAAAATCGCTCGAAAGCCGGACAAGCTTCAACAGGAACTATGGATACCGGTTTATGATAACGATTATCAGCCCGTAAGGCCGCAGGAAAAATCATTTCATGGCCGCTCGTGGCGTCTTCCCTGGCGGTTCGACAGCACAGTCTGGCGCATCGATGCCAACAATGTCACCCGTTTCGAATTACTTCATGAAGGTGGCGAGCTTCAAGAACTGGTTTACGATGGTTCGGCAGGTAATGGTTTAAGGGCGGGCTATGCCTACAATGGAGCCGCTTATCAGGACATAAGGCCTTACTGCAGCGACCTGAAAGTGCGTTTCTTCGCTCAGGGCCGGGGCCGGTTGTGTGCAGGCGCCGAGTTAAGCAAGTACGGGCAAAGCTGGCGCGGCTGGGTAGAAGACGGCACGATGTTCATAGGCAAGGTGGTTAAAGGGGGCATTGAGCTGCTTATCGAAAGACCTGTGCGGGAAAATCATTTCGGAGACGCCATGATAGTTTTTACAAATGTTGACCATCGTCTTACTTTCCAATATGGCAAGGATAGTGTCACTTATGACCTTGGCGAAGGGCCTGATGATGCCGGACAAAGGCTGGCTGAGATTACCCCTACGGTGGAGATTTTTGCCCGGGGCAAAGTTCGTATATCTCATCTGGCAATTTTCCGGGATATTCATTATACTGTGCAGCACTTCTACGGTAGTAACGGTCCGGTCAGGGCGGCCCAGGATAATGGTTTTACCCTTGAGGCGAACGAGTATTTCGTGCTGGGTGATAACAGCCCGAACAGCTACGATGGACGCTGGTGGGCTAAGCCGGGAACGGGTAACAACGGCATCAGTTATCGAGCAGGTGTTGTGCCGCGGGATTATCTTGTGGGCAAAGCGGTATTTGTTTACTGGCCGAGCGGTTTGCGATTCCTTGAGAAATCTCGCCCGGCGATAGTGCCTAATGTTGGGCAAATACGTTTTATACACGGCGGTTCCGAGTCGGGTCGCTAATTGTAGAGGGCCCGGTCAGAATCAGCTTAAAGGAGTCGATTCTTCAGGCCATGTTTAAGAAGGACCAGGACAAGCAGAACAAACAAGGCAGCAGTGGCAAACGCGATATCATAACAGAAGTTGCCAACATCCTCGAGGAGCTGGCAAGTGCGCTGGTAATGGCGCTGTTAATAATCGGCTTTGTTGTTCAGCCTTTTATTATTCCGACCGGCAGTATGGCTGAGACACTCAAAGGAGCGCATTTCCGGTTCTACTGTCCGCAGTGCGGTTATCGATACGAGCGGGACTTTCAGGACAGGAACAACCAGGTGCCGCGGCAAAAGATTTTTCCGCCTACCTCACGCTGTCCGAGCTGCGGCTATTATTATGACCCGCAGGAGCCCGTTCCTGTTTCCAAGGGCGACAAGATACTGGCGCTAAAATTCTCGTATCAGTTCATCGAGCCTATGCGGTGGGACGTGGTGGTTTTCAAGAATCCGGTGAATCCGTCGGAAAACTATATCAAAAGGCTGATAGGCAAGCCGGGTGAAAAGGTCGAGATAATTGACGGTGACATCTATATAAACGACCAGATTGCGCGCAAGCCGCCCAAAGTGCAGCAGGAAATGTGGATGGTGGTTTATGACAGCGACTTTGTGCCGATTCGGCCGAACGAGAGCAGATTCAATAACCATAAGTGGCAACAGTCGCTGAAAAATTATGGCGAAAGCCACTGGAGTGTTGCCGAAAATAACGGCGGTCGATTCGTTCTCAGTAGTGTAAGCGGCAGAGAGCACAGGCTGGTTTATGACACGGCAATCGGCAACGATTTTCGTGCAACTTATGCCTATGACGGGGTTGAACAGTACGGTCTGCTGCCCCGGTGCAGTGACTTGATGGTGCAGTTCTATGCCGAATTTCAAGGTGACAGCGCAGGCAGGCTGGTTGGGGCAGGTCTTCGAAAATATCAGAGATATTACAAAGCTCTTGTAGATGGCCGGGGCCGAATGACGATTGCCAGGGCCGACGGCGACCAGGAGCGGATACTGGCCCGGAAGGTCGTTGATTTACCGCAGATTGGACAGCCGGTCCTGGTAAGATTCGCCAACGTTGACCATATATTGAAATTCCAGTTCGCCGCCGAAGAGCTTCTTTATGATTTGGGAAGCGCGCCGTCTGACGCGGGGCCTTACCATGTCGAAGCCGAGCCGGAAGTTGAAATTATAGGCTCCGGTGAGATTGAGGTATCGCGTGTGGCTATATATCGCGACACCTACTATCTTTCCAAGTGGTATGGGCATGGTTCGCAGAACGGACATGCCACGCAGGGTCATCCATTGAAGCTGGACGACGATGAGTTCTTTGTTCTGGGCGACAACAGCCCGGCCAGTTCGGACGGCAGGTGGTGGAATAAACCGGGTGTCGGCAATAATAACAGGCGGTACCGGCCCGGCGTGGTACCGCGTGATTATCTGGTAGGCAAGGCCTTTGTGGTGTTCTGGCCAAGCGGATTCAGACCGTTTGAAAGGTTCCCCTTTCGGATAGTTCCCAACGTGCGGGAAATCAGACTGATATACGGCGGCTCGAACCGGAACCCGTGAAACATACCTTTATGGCAGGCGGTTATTGACTTTGAGGGGTGTTGAGGTTAATCTATCTGCTTTGGTACGGAGACCAGTTTTGGCGGTTTTAAAGGGGTCCCCAAACGTAAAAAAAGCGTTTGGTGCCCCCTAAGGCATCGGGAAGCTTAAGTCTATGAAAGAGTCAAAGAAGCTCCAGGAGCGTTTCGAGGATATGAATATCCTCGATGAGCTCAAGAATTCATACCTGAACTACTCCATGAGTGTTATCGTCGCGCGTGCTCTGCCCGACGTGCGAGACGGGCTCAAGCCCTCACAGCGGCGTATTCTTGTGGCGATGCATGATTTGAACCTCGGGCCGCGGAGTAAGCACCGAAAATGTGCAAAGATAGCTGGTGATACAAGCGGTAACTATCATCCGCACGGCGAGGCTGTTGTCTATCCGACGCTTGTCCGCATGGGTCAGGAATGGAACATGCGATACCCCCTGATTGACCCGCAGGGAAACTTCGGCAGTATCGATGGTGACCCGCCCGCCGCGATGCGATATACCGAGGCCAGAATGACCGCCGCCGCCACCGAGATGATGGAGGACATCAGGTACGAGACCGTAGATTTCGTACCGAACTACGATGAGACACGCAGCGAGCCGGTAGTTCTGCCTTCAAAATTCCCCAATCTTATCGTGAATGGCTCGACGGGTATCGCGGTGGGTATGGCGACAAATTTGGCGCCGCATAATCTCGGCGAGGTCTGTGATGCCCTTTTGCTTGTGATAGATGACCCGAAGTGCGGCTTCAAGGATATTATGAAGGTTCTGCCCGGTCCGGACTTTCCAACCGGCGGAATCATCTGCGGCAAAAAGGGTATCGTAAACGCTTACACCACCGGCAGGGGACATCTGACGGTCCGTGCAAAGGCCGACATAGAGGAATCCAAACGCGGCAAGACCCTGATTGTTATCACCGAAATTCCTTATATGGTCATAAAGACGACAATCGTTTCTAAAATTGCCGATTGCGTTCAGGGCAATCAGCTTGCGGAAGTTGCGGACGTCAGGGACGAATCGGACAGGCGCGGACTGCGAGTTGTGGTGGAGCTGAAAAAAGACGCCGACCCGAACGTTGCACTGAACAAACTATACCAATATACCCCGCTGCAAAGCACTTTTGCGATATCGAATCTTGCGCTGGTCAATAATCGGCCCGAAACGCTGAACATAAAGCAGCTTCTAACTTGCTTCCTCGAGCATCGCAAAACGGTTATCCGCAGGCGAACCACATTCCTGTTGAGACGCTGCCGCAACCGGGCGCATATCCTCGAAGGTCTGATTCTTGCGGTAAGTGACATTGATGAAATTATCGAAATTATCAAGAAGTCTCCCGATGCGCCAACGGCCAAGTTAAACCTTATGAAAAAGCCGCTCAAATTAGCCGAGGCGGCGACTCTGAGAAAAATTCTGCCTAAAGAGTTCGTTAGTCAAAAGAGCAAGTCGAAGCATTATCTGACCGGCCCACAGGCGGATGCGATTCTGACGATGCAGCTTCAAAGGCTGACCGGTCTGGAAATAGAGAAGCTGGCCAGGGAATACGCCGACCTGACCGAGCAGATAAAGGGCTATGAATCCATACTGGGTGATGAGAAGGTGCTTCTGAAGGTGGTTCGCGATGAAATCGTCGAAATGAAACAGAAATACGCAGACAAGAGACGTACCCAGATTGCAGGTCAGGTTCAGGAATTTAATATTGAGGATTTAATTGCCGAAGAGGAGGTGGTTGTAACCGTAAGTCACGCCGGCTATATCAAGCGTATGCCTGTCGATACATACCGTCGGCAGGGCCGGGGCGGCACCGGCATCATCGGCTCGGACACCAAGGAAGGCGACTTTATTGAGCATCTGTTTGCCGCCTCGACGCACGATTATCTGCTTATTTTTACCAATCGCGGCAAGTGCTACTGGCTGAAGGTCTATGACATACCCAGCCTGTCCAGGCAGAGCCGCGGCCGAAGCATCGCCAATCTTCTGAAGCTCGGCGACCAGACAATCGCCTCGATTATCAACGTCAGCAGCTTCGATGAGGACACCGAAGATGAAAGCAAACAGCGGCAATTGGTTATGGCGACGCAGAACGGCCTGGTCAAAAAGACCAAACTGGCCGCGTACAGCAATCCGCGTTCGACCGGTGTTATCGCAATCAAGCTTGACCCGAACGATGATGTCATTAACGTTGCTCTTACCGGCGGCAGCGACCACATCATACTGGGGACGCGCGAAGGCATGGCGATTCGATTTGATGAAAAACAGGTCCGCTCGATGGGCAGGGCCTCACGCGGGGTTAAGGGTATTAAGCTGCGACAGAAGGACCAGGTGGTTGATATGGTTATTTCCGAGCCCGGCGGCTCGCTGCTTACCGTCTGCGAGAACGGATACGGCAAGAGGACTATCCTGGAAAATTACAGGCCGCAGGGACGCGGCGGGACCGGCCTGAAGAATATCAAAACCAGCGAGAGAAACGGCAAGGTCGTCGCCATGAAGGCCGTTTCCGGCAATGATGAGATTATGTTGATTACTGCACAAGGTATTATCATCCGAACGGGGCTGGACCAGTTGCGTTCAATAGGCAGAAATACTCAGGGCGTTCGCCTGATAAAGTTAAAGCCCGGCGATAAGCTCGTTGCCGTGGCCAAGATTGTTCCTGACCAAACCGATGACGGACAGAGCGAAAAACCTGACTCTAAAAAGGAAGAACCAAAATCAAGTAAGGTCTCGGACTCATCCGGCAATAAGCCCAAACGTGTGGCGAAGAGGAAACGTTCCGGGAAAAGCAGATGATTTCGACTGATTTTAGGTTTACTGCAGCATCATGGCCGCCGCAAAAGCAAAAAAATCTGATAATCAGCGATGTATCTACGTAATCGCGGGCAAAGAAGCGTCTCTGGTAAATGCCGAATGTGACATACTGCTCGATAAGCTTCTCGCGCCGAGTGAAAGAGCCACAGGACTGTTGAATGTAGATGCCGACGGAATTACGGCCGCAGAAGTGATGGATGAGCTGCGAACTCTGCCGTTTCTGACCGACAGACGTATTGTAGTTTTAAAAAACGCCGATAAGTTCATCAGCGCCAATCGCGGGCTTCTCGAGGCCTATTTCGATAATCCCGGCCCGACGGGTATTTTGATAATGACTGTTACAAGCTTTAACCCTCGCACGAATCTCGCAAAAAAACTTGGAAAGGCAGGGCGGCTCATATCTGTCAGTCAGCCTTCAGCCGCTCAGTTGCCGGCCCGATTGCGGCAATATGCCCTCGAGGCGCACGCAAAGACGCTACAGAGCCAGGCGTCAGAATTGCTGATTGAGCTTGTCGGTGAGGACATTGTGCGGCTGTATGGTGAAATCGACAAGCTTGCCTTGTTTGTAGCCGACAAAAAGAGCATAGCCGCAGAGCAGGTAAATTCCCTGGTCGGACACAACCGACTTTACAATGCGTTCGATGTGATTGACTCGGTGATAGAGCGCGATGCTGCCGGGGCCGTGGACCAGCTCCGCCGGCTGTTCAGTCAGGACAGAACCGCCCAGTACACTTTTGTAGGTGCACTTGCGTACCATCTTCGGCGAATGTTCACTGCAAAGGTGATGCTACAAAAAGGCCAAACAGAATGGCAGGTTGGTAAGAGCCTTCGTATCTGGCGCCGCGCCGATGAATTCTTTGCGCAATTGCGCAAAACATCGCTCGTTGAAATAGGCTCTTTTGTACAACGGTTGGCCCAGGCGGATTACGAAATCAAAACCGGCAGGGCAACTCCCGCAACGGCGGTGGAACAATTGATAATGGCCTTGGCAACAGCTTAACTTTGGGCTGTGGTAGCGGCAGAGGCAGGAGACTTTTGCTCGATTAGAAACCTTCGAACCGTCTGCATCAGAATTCTTCGGTCAACAGGCTTACACAAATAGGCATTGCAGCCGCGGGCTATGCACTTTTCTTCATCACCTTTCATTGCACTTGCCGTCAGGGCTATTATGGGGGTAAGCAATCCCTTTTTCCTGAGGGTCTCGGTCGCTTCATAACCGCTCATTTCCGGCATGTGCATATCCATGAAAATCAGGTCAAAGCATTCTTCCAACGCCATATCCACGGCCTGCCTGCCGTTTTGTGCAATGGTAACATCCAGTCCGAGCTTTTCCAGCAGGAGCCTGATGAGTAATTGGTTTGTAGCCGTGTCTTCGGCAACCAGCACCTTACCGCTGAAATGTTCCTCTTGACCGCTGGGCCTTTCCTGACTGTGCTGGTCCGGCTCTCCGTCCTTGTCTATGGAAGGCTGATTATCGATATCCACGCCCGGCGGCAGAAGAATAGTGAAAGTCGACCCTTTGCCTATCGAGCTTACAACCGTGATTTTACCGCCCAGCAGCTCCATCAGTCTTTTGGCGATGGCCAGTCCCAGGCCGGTTCCGCCGTACTTGCGACAGTGTGTCTCGTCTGCCTGATTGAATGCTTGAAATATGCTGTGCTGCTTCTCGAATGGTATGCCGATGCCCGTGTCCTCGACATCAAACCGCAGCATTTGTTGTTGCTCGACTGTTTCAAGCGAGACATTGACGTAAACATGTCCCTTTTCGGTGAACTTGATTGCATTGTTACATAGATTGATAAGGCACTGCTGTACCCTGACCGGGTCGGTCTCGATTTCGGCGGGCAGGTAACAGCCGTAATTGACTTTGAATACCAGATTCTTTGCCCTGGCTGCGGGCGACATCATCAATTCGAGATTGGTAAGCAGCTTTTTCGGCGAGCATTTGACGTGCTCGACATCCATCTTGCCGGCCTCGATTTTCGAGAAATCCAGAATGTCGTTTATCAACTGCAGAAGCGTTTTGCCGCTCTCTCGAATTATGCCGACATGTTTTTTCTGGTCCGGTGTAAGAGTATCTTCGGCAAGTATATCGCTAAAGCCGATAATGGCGTTCATAGGCGTGCGGATTTCATGGCTCATATTCGCCAGAAACTGGCCCTTGGCCACGTCGGCGACAATCGCCTGCTCGGCAAGTCTGTTTGCGAGGTCGACTGAGTGCTTGAGCTGGCGATTGACCTGCCTTATTTCCTTCTGTGCCTGTTCGGCGCGATCTTTGGCTTGTACAAGTTCGTTCTCGGTCCGATTACGTTCTTGCATCTCGGATTCCAGGGCGCTGCGTCGTTTTGCCAGGCTGATTTCTATTCGCCGCACATGGAAATAGAACAGCAGAAACAAAGCTATGGCTACCACTGAGCTTAATCCGGTCAATGTGGCTGACATCTGCATCTGCGAACCCCGCATTTCACTGACATCGAGCAGCACGACTATATCACCCAGGTCGCGTCCGCTGTCGTCCTGCAGCTTGAGGAATCCCCCGCGGTAGCTGTTGCCTGCGTATTTGAAGTCAAATACACCCGTACCATATGCCGGTGGGGTATAACGTATCTTATCGGCAAGCTCCTGGGGAATTACACTGATTGTGCTGTGTGCAATCACGAAATGTTCGAACTGATTCCAGTTGCCGGCCTGCTGTCGCAAATGGTTGGCCTTTTCCCACCGCTGCCGATTTAGATTGACCTTGTTAATAGTGAACAGAATCTCGGCCTTAAGTGTCTTTTCGAGCTCCGGTGCTATGTGACTTATACGCTGTCCGAGCTCGATGTAGCCGAGAATCCCGGAGTCGTTCCGCCATGGGTTCACCGCCTTGAGAGTCAGATCCCCGTTTTCGTCGAGACTAACTCCCTCTGTCGGCTCATTTTTCACTGCCGCACGGGTTAAGGTGAACGATTCGATACAGTTATCGAAATTGCCGGGGTCGTGAACTCTTAAATCGCAGGTCAGGTCGGGACGGTAAAAAGTGAGGTTCTCAACACGGTATTGCTCCCGCAGACCGGCAAGAAGCTCTTCGGCGTGCCGCAGTAATGCCGCCCTGTCGTTCGATTGCCAGGCATCGGCCAGGGCTGCATCCTGTACGAGCAGACCGGCGATGCTGTGCATAAGATATCCGTCATGTCTTAGCTGCCAGCGGAGCATACGCTCTGCACCACTCAGTCGTGCTTTTGCGTCATAGCTGATGTTGTGGTTACCCAGCCAGTACACTCCCGCAACCGATGAGCCAAGCAGCACCACCAGCGCCAATGCCACCGGGACCAGCAGCGGCAGTTTAATTTTTTCCTTATCTTTCGCCATGTCGGACCTTATCCGCAAAGGACATCACGACAGGGTAACCCTAATGAGCAGGTATCGGCCTTTTTACAGGTCGGTTTTTGTCTTGAAGGCTGACTTGCTCCAGACTTGCTTACCGCAACAGTCTGGGGTGAATGAAGCCCTTTTTTATCAGCCGCTAAGGCCGCCCGGCGTTACATTGGCATTGACGGACTTTATTCTCGGACGTCAGGACACCCGTCTAAATACCACAAAAAAGCTCTTTTTAGTCGTGTTATTATGGATGGGCCTGTCCGTATGTCGTATCAGGACCGGCAGCAACAGGTTTCTGAAGGTTTGCAGGAAGACAAACCGTCAGCGCAGAGTACTTGCAGCCGCAGCGTAATACACCTCGTTCCAGCGGCATTTATTTTTGAACTGGGCTATTGTGGTACCTTCTGAAATCAGCAGGTATTCGATATCAGCTATGTCCGCGAAATCTTCCATGTGTTCAGCGGTCACGGCTGTACTGAAACCTGTATGATGAGCACCGCCTCCCAGAATCCACGCCGCCGCCGCAGTTTTGAGGTCGGGCAGGGGCTTCCATAGCACCCTGGCCACAGGCAGCTTCGGGAGCTGAGCACCGGGACTGACGACCTGACAGGGGTTGACAAGCATTCTGAACCTGTTACCCATGTCAATGACCGAAGCATTAACCGCTTGTCCCTTTGCAACATTGAAAACCAGTCTCGGCGGGTCCGCCTTGCCTCCGATTCCGAGCGGGTGGACCTCGAGGCGGGGTCTGTCTTTGGCAATTGATGGACATACTTCGAGCATGTGCGCACCGAGCACCATCGTCGCTCCTGGTTCGAGATGATAAGTATAGTCTTCCATAAAGCTGGTGCCGCCCGCAAGACCGCTGCCCATAACTTTCATTGCGCGGACAAGCGCCGCCGTCTTCCAGTCACCTTCGGCGCCGAAACCATATCCGTCAGCCATTAACCTCTGGACCGCCAAACCCGGAAGCTGTACAAGCCCGTGCAAATCCTCAAAGGTGGTTGTAAACGCGCCGAAATTTCCTTTTTCGAGGAAACTTCTCATCCCCGCTTCTATCCTGGCGGACTGGCGAACGGCTTCGAGCCGGACATCGGAAAGTTTGAGCTTGTAAACCTTTTTATATTCGTTCATTAGGGCGCTGATTTGCTTGCTGTTTACTTTGTCGATTATCTCCACGAGGTCACCCACACCGTAGCCGTTTACCGAGTAGCCGAATTTTTTCTGCGCTTCCACTTTATCACCCTCGGTCACGGCGACTTCCCTCATATTATCGCCGAACCGCGCGACTTTTAGTGTCTGCCAGTCATGCCAGGCACAGGCCGCTCGCATCCATCCGCCGAGTTTCTGCAAAACATCTTTGTCCTTCCAGTGCCCGACGATGACTTTTCTGTTTTTTCTCAAACGGCTGCAGATAAACCCGAACTCTCTTCCGCCGTGGGCCGACTGGTTGAGGTTCATAAAATCCATATCAATACTGTCCCACGGAATGTCACGGTTGAACTGTGTATGGAGATGTACGAACGGCTTACGCAGCGATTCGAGTCCGGCAATCCACATCTTGGCGGGACTGAACGTGTGCATCCAGGTTATAAGCCCGACACAATTTTTATACGTATTGGCACTGACGCAAATGTTGGTAATTTTCTCCGGCGTTGTTACTACCGGCTTGAATACAACCCTGCATGGAATCTCGCGCGAGTTGTTCAAATAATCTGCAATGATTTTCGAATCAGCGTCAACCTGTCTAAGCACCTGACTTCCATAGAGATGCTGACTGCCGGTGACAAACCACACTTCGAGTTTTTTAAGGTCGGGTATCATATCTGCTCCTTTTTTTAATAAAGGTTTTTTATTTCTGGCCATAGTAGGCGTCTTTACCGTGCTTGCGTAAATAGTGTTTATCGAGCAGTACCTGTGCTACAGGTTTCTGGTCAGGTTTTAAGGTAACTGTCCCTAAGGCCATATCCGCAAGCTGCTCCAGTACCACAGCATTTTCAACCGCTTTTTTCGCATCTGTGCCCCACGTGAAGGGCCCGTGGTTCGCAACGAGCACCGCTTGAATTTGCACAGGGTCTATGCCCTTGAACCGCCGCACGATTACCTTGCCCGTATTGAACTCGTAGTTGTTTTCGATTTCCTTCGTCGTCATCGCTTCCGTAACCGGCACCGCACCGTAGAAATGGTCTGCGTGTGTCGTGCCGAAACACGGTATTTCACGACAGGCCTGTGCCCATATAGTGGCCTTCGGTGAATGCGTATGACAGACGCCGCCGATGTCTTTGAAGCTGTGATACAGCTCCAGATGCGTCGGCGTATCAGACGAAGGCCGAAGCTCACCTTCGATGACCTTGCCGCCTAAGTCCAGTACGACCATCTTTTCTGGACTTAGCTCTTCGTACAAGACGCCGCTTGGCTTGATGACGACAATACCAGCGCTGCGGTCGATTCCGCTGACATTTCCCCACGTAAAGGTCACGAGGTTATATTTCGGCAGCAGCAGATTGGCATTACAGACTGATTGACGAAGCTCTTCGTACATCAGGCATTGGCCCTTTCTTTTATAGCGAGCAGGTCCTTCATTACATTAGCTAATCGGCCGGCGTCGGCATCGACTCCGAACGCGTCGTGCAGTTGCCGATACAGCTTATAAAGCTGCTGATACACTTTGACGTTTTCAGCCTTGGGTTTATAAGTAACTCCTTTGACGCCGCATATAGCCTTTTGCGCTGCATTGAAATCATCATAACCGCCCTTTGTCTTGCCTGCAACCACCGCCGCCGCTATCGCCGAACCCAGTGCACAGGTTTGGGCCGAGCGCGAAATCTTCATTTCCCTTCCTGTGACATCTGCGTAAATCTGCATCAGCATAGGATTCTTCTCGGCAATCCCTCCGCAGTTGACAACGTCCTTGATGTGGACACCGTATTCCTCGAAGCGGTTTATGATTGTTAATGCTCCGAAAGCTGTTGCTTCTATAAGAGCGCGGTAAATCTCTTCCGGCCTGGTGTGAAGTGTCTGGCCGAGCAGCAGTCCCGTTAACCTCTGGTCAACCAGTATCGTCCTGTTGCCGTTGTTCCAGTCCAGCGCCAATAGTCCCGATTGACCCGGCCTAAGTTTGGCGGCTTTTTGTGTAAGGGAATCGTGCGAACCAGCCTCTTTTCCGCCGGGCTGAATATAATTTACGAACCAGTTGAATATGTCACCGACCGCCGATTGACCTGCTTCGAGTCCCCAGTACCCCGGCAGGATAGAGCCGTCGACGATGCCACAGATACCCGGCACGTCCGCCAGCTTCGAATCTTTATTTGCTACTACCATATCGCACGTGCTGGTGCCGATGATTTTTACTAATGTCCCCTCACTGATACCCGAGCCGACCGCGCCCAGATGCGCGTCGAAAGCACCCATCGCAACCGGTATCCCTGCTGGTATGTCCAGCTTGTCCGCCCATTTTTTTGTTAATTTTCCCGCTGCGGTGTCGATTGTGTATGTCTGTTTGCTTAGCGTGTCATGCAGCCTGCCTAACTTGTTGTCGAGCTTACAGAGAAAGTCCCTTGCAGGATAACCGCCCCAGTCGTCGCTGAACATTGCTTTATGTCCCGCTGCACACCGGCAGCGCTTGATTTTTTGTGGGTCTGATGTTCCAGTCAGAAGTCCGGTCATGTAATCGGCATGTTCAAGCCAGGTATAAGCTGCATCATAAACCTTTGGGTCTGCATGAAGACAGTGTAATATCTTGCTGAAGAACCACTCGGAAGAATACGTCCCGCCGCACTTAGCTAAGTATTCCGGGTGTTCTTTCGCGGCCAGCTCGGTTATTTGGGCCGCCTCGGCATAACCGGTGTGGTCTTTCCACAGCCACGCATGTGCATTGGGATTATCTTTGAATTCGTCGAGCATAGCCAAGGCCGTACCATTCTTATCTACCGGAAGGGGGGTCGAGCCGGTCGTATCCACACCGATGCCGATAATCTGTGCCGGGTCGAATTTGTTGTCGGCTTTCTTTGCTTCGGCTATTGTGCCGGTGATGGTCTTTTCGATACCTTTGATGTAGTCAGCAGGATTCTGTCTTGCCAGGTTATGGTCTGAACTGTCGAGGATGATACCGTCCTGTCCGCTCGGATATTCATAAATACTCGTACCGACTTCAGAACCGTTTTGAACATCGACGATGACACATCTTACCGAGTTCGTTCCGTAATCAAGCCCTATAGTGTATGCCACGGTTACACCCCTAATTAATTATATATTCTTTTTGTAACGCGCCCGGCAGGACTCCGGCCTTACGGCCTAGAACCTAAATCCCGATATATCGGGATTTCCATAGGAGCTAAAGCCCCTCTGGCGTCGCCCCTGAGGGGCTCCTGTTACCCCGACGACGTGGGGAAATCCTTTCCCCACACCCCTTTAAGTTCGAGTCCTGCCCTTTTGTCACTTCAATAATAAGGCTAACAAGTCCAGCAAAACGAGCATATATATCGCGCTAACGCGCCCGGCAGGACTCGAACCTGCAACCTTCGGATTCGAAGTCCGCGA
>CAYSTP010000027.1:0-16179 GCA_964434085.1 uncultured Pirellulales bacterium | reverse complement strand
GCTGCAGAAAAACCGGCCAAAGATGATAGTAAGTATGACGGTGAGCAGTGACAGGACGAGTAAGCCGTAAAGAGCGTGGGTTGCGAGCATCGTTCCGAGCGCTACCAGTGGGTCGAGGTAAAAGAAAAAGTTAACCGGATAGTCTCTGATTTGCCAGAAACTTGTACCGATGGTGCTGACTATACAAAGCCAAAGGAAAAGTGCAAAAAAAAGGAACTGACATATTCGTCTGGCTGTGACAATTTTCATATTCAGCTTACCGAAGCAGATAAAGGTTTAAGTGACATATAATCCGCAGTGCCGACCCCGGCTTCGGCGGCCAGTGACAGATAAGGTAAATCCGGGACTTTCAAAGCGAGCAATGTCGCTCCGAACGAATCGACGGCGACCGGGTCGGTTCCGGCGATGAGAGTGTTGGTCCGCTTTAAATCGGAAATGGAGCCTCCTGTCGGGCCGTTGGTTTTCATAACACAAGTGGCGTCGAGTATTACGAGTGTCGGCCTGAAGAGCATAGCCAGTTCGGCGATGATGGTGTTGATGTTCTGGTGGAAGATGTTGCGTCGGCCGCCGAGCAGGCCGTAGAAGTTTTTCATAGTCATTGATGCACCACTGCGGTGGTGATGTTTGAGCGGAGCGATGCCGATAAGTTTGTCTGCTTTTCTCAAAGGCCCGAAATAAATCGGCCAATTGTTGATGAGTTTACCATTTTCGAGGGAGGTATCTTCGAAGAAAGCGGGTCTTGGCAGGAGTACTTCAGCTCCGGCGGCGGAAGCGGCTTTACCTATACCGCTGATTAGAAAGCAGCTTTCAGGATTATTTATTGGGTTGTCGGTGACAATAACCTTTTTTGCCTTGCCGCGGTCGAGGCAGAGCCGGACGAGTTGAGCGACGAGGGCCGGATTGGTCGTTGCACCGAGGCCCGGCGGTGAGGCGAAAGCGACATTGGGTTTTATGACAACGACCTCACCTGGTTCGATGAAGCGTTCTATTCCGCCGAGCAGGTCAACGGCTTTAAGGCAGGATTGTGCAGGGTCGGGGCCCTTGACAATGCTGATTTGCCCAGGTGGTTTGGCGGCGACGGAAAAATCGGGTACTATCACCATCTCGGATACATCAGTGGTGGCTGATGGGGGTTTTGGATTGTACATTAATTTAGCCAGGGTCGATGCAGCGGCAATCGAAAGCCCTGCCTTGGCTGCGCGGGCAAGGAATTGGCGGCGCGGCAGTTTGATTTTATCTTTTTTCGTCATTGGTTTTCTTTTATCAGCCTGTCGCGAATGAGGGTAAGTATCGTCCGGGCGGCGGTGCGGTCTTCGGCCTGGTGGATTCCGAAGACGAATGAATTTTCTACAGATACAATCTCAAGACCGCCGTAAAAGTCGATGTATTTTGCAGGAGGTTCGGATGACGCAATTTCCTCCCCGCCGTTGTCGAGAAGAAACTGATGGTACCGGTCAAGAAGTTTCTTTGCCACAGCACCATCAGGTTGTTTGCTGATAAATGCGGTGATGGTCTCGCCATCCAGATTGTATTTTGCAGAAAATGTGTTGGTCAGGCCGTCGAAGCCAAATGCCCCGTTCAAATAAAGTATAAAAGTGTTCGGAGTGAGATTTTCAACGGGGAATAAAGCGAGCTGCGGTATTTCAACGGGTCCGGCGTCTTTTAAGTTTTCGACAAGTGTAGTTGCGATAAAGTCAAGGGCGTCAAGTATTAGCGGAGAATCGGATGAACCGATAAGCTCACAATAATATCGGCCGAGAGCCAGATACAGTGAGTTTTGGGTTCTATATGCGAAGGGCATATCATCGACGGGGGAGCTTTGGGCCCGTCGTTGAATACTGTAAACGCTGAATGCGTTTGCTGCTGAGCTCATATCATATAAGCAAAGTTCAAAAGTCAGCTCGTCATCCTTTACGTTTACATATCGCTGAGTGTGAAGTTTTACAAATCCGCTTTCGGTATAGAGCGGAGCCTTGCCGTTGATTTTTTCGTAGAGGGTTTCTTCGACGTAGGATTCGCCGGGTCCGAAAGGCGCAAAGCCCCGCGGGGCGAGATGTGCGAAGTCGATGGGCTGTTCATCGTCCGTCAGGAGTCCCCGGGACTGTGGTTTTTCGGTGATTGGCGTTTCTATACCGAAGCGGGAGATATCTGCACTTTTTTGTGCGTTGAAAATTACGATAAGAACAATAAGCGGGACGGCAATAAGCACGATGGCCATTATTGATTCGAGTCGAGTTGGGTGGTGTCGTGCCGGACTCATCACAGGTCCCCATTTCAAGAGCTTAGAAAACAAAGGACATTATATCGGCTGGGGGTGGTGTGAGTCAATATATGTGCTTTTTCGGCTTATCTTTAATTATTGACGCCTGTCCTGTAAGCGGGTAAAATTTGGGTAAGATTTAAGGAGAGCCGGATGGATGCTTTTAACGGACAGATTTTGGGCTGGACGCCGGGGTGGCAGGAGCTGCTCATTATTCTGATTATTGCCTTGCTGATATTTGGCAGGCGGCTTCCCGATTTGGCACGGAGTTTGGGCAAGAGCCTGACCGAGTTTAAGAAAGGGCTTCACGAAGCCCAGGAAACGACCGACGATATCAAGCACGAAGCGAAGAAGATAGAAGACGACGTGAGAAAAGAGCCTTCCAAAGAAGACAAACAGGGCAACAGCGGCTGAGGCATCGAGCCTTGGTTTAGGTGTTGGCTATCTCGATGGAAAAGTCAGACGAGCTTTCGGGCAGCACAATGAGCCTGGGGGACCACCTTGAAGAGTTGCGCCGGCGGCTCATTTACGCGCTGGCGGGACTGGGGGTCGGGACCGGTTTGTGCATGATATTCGGAACATGGATTATCAGATTTTTGCTGACCCCGTACGACAGGCTGGTTCCGGACGACCCGTTAAATTTTTTGGGGGTCACGGACGCATTCGTTATATATATGAAGGTGTCACTGGTCGCGGGTTTGATTGTATCGAGTCCCTGGGTATTCTATCATTTATGGATGTTCGTGTCAGCGGGGCTGTACAGGCACGAGCGGAGGTATGTAAAGAACGCGGTGCCGTTTTCGGCGGCGTTGTTCATTGCCGGGGCCTTGTTTTTCTTCTTTATAGTAGCACCGATTACGCTTCGGTTTTTTCTTAAGTTCAGCGAGCTTCTCGGCGGCGAGCAGGCATGGACGTTTGACAAATATATTTCGTTTATAACAATCCTGATGCTCGTGTTCGGACTCGGCTTTCAAACACCTCTTGCCATATTCATTTTACAGCGCACGGGGCTGGTATCAATCGCCTCGCTCAGGCGGGCGCGGAAATATGTTTTTCTTGGTATGTTCGTAATCGCCGCTGTAGCGACGCCACCGGATGCTCTGAGCCAGATTACTCTCGGTGTTCCGCTGTACCTGCTGTATGAGCTCGGCATTTTACTGTGCCGGCTCGTGCCGGCCCGCAGGCGAAGTGAACAGTTGTAGTTGGGTGTATGTTAAGACAAGAGCGGTAAATCCATTGTTGATTTACAGGGGTATCACGAATGACTAAGAATAAAGCGAATCTTGCTGCGGAAATACAAAAGTTTCTACGGGACAGTTTCAAGCCTAAGTTTGGTAAGTTGAAGGGTACCTTTGCCAGCGACCCTCTGTGGGAAAAATTGCGGCAGTTGGGCAGCGAATTGTGGCTCGATACCGGCAACATGGAAGAAGCAGGGAAACTATGGGCGCGGCAGTTCAGCGCGCTTACTACGAACAATACGCTGCTTAATAAAGAGGTCCAGACGGGTAGATATGATTCGCTTATGGCTGATATCGCGAAGCTGCTGCGGCCTTATGAACTAAGCGAAAAAGAAGAGATGTTAGAGATAGCCTTCATACTCAATGCGTGGCACGGGTTGAGGCTGGTCGAGAAGTTCGATGCCTTCGTATCGGTGGAGGAGCATACGGACCTGGCCGGCGATGTTGATTTGGCGGTGGATTATGCAAAGAGGTACCATGAAGTCTGTCCGGAGCGGTTTATAATCAAGATTCCGTTTACGCCTGCCGGATTATTGGCTACACGGAAACTTGCGAATGAGGGAATACCTGTAAATCATACTCTGGGATTCAGCGCAAGACAGAATTATATTGTCGCACGAATAGCCAAGCCGGAATATGTGAATGTTTTCTTAGGCAGGCTGAACAGTTTCGTAAAAGACAACGGGTTAGGTGACGGCTCATATATCGGAGAAAGGGCGACACTTGCTTCGCAAGCTGCCGTTCTTAAACTGCGGCAGGAGGGCAAGACGGGTTCGAAGCAAATCGGCGCGTCCTTTAGAGAGGGCGGGCAGGTGCGCGACTTGGCGGGGATTGACGTGATGACAATACCGCCGAAAGTTGCGGCCCAATTTAAGGATTTGGGTTTGTCACCAGATGAGGTTGTTGATAAGACCGAAGCTGATTATGGGCTTGGTGTCGATAATGAGGCTGATATTGAAAACGTCAGACTGGATACGTTGTGGGTAATACCGGATGAGCTTATCACGTGTCTTGACGAGCTGGAAGAAGAGAACCTGGACAGACTAAGCGCCGACGACCTTATCGGGTTTTTTGCCGACCACCAGTGCGGTGATATAATCGTTCCATGGACGCAAAAGCAGATAGAAATAAGTACCGAAGAAGGCAAGATACCGAAGCTGGCCAACTGGAAAGAGCTTCTTGCATCAAAGAAAATCGGGTTCGATGCCCTTATAAACCTTGCCGGGCTGAACAGCTTCAGGATGGACCAGAAGGCTATGGACGACAGGGTCCGCGATGTAATTAACAGGTCGAAGTGACCGTAGAATCATAGAGGGTGGGAGAATTACTCAACGATGCTGGCGCTGGTAAATACAAATATGATGCAGCCTCCTGTTACACCTGTCGGGCTGGATTATATTGCCGGAACTGTTCACGAAGCCGGTATCGTATGTGAAATTATAGATTTATGCCTGTGTGAGAATCCGTATGAAGAGCTGACCAACCAACTTGCTGCTGATGAACCGCAGTTAGTGGCGTTGTCTTTTCGTAATATCGACGATTGTTTTTGGCCGAGCGCACAGTGGTTTGTGCCGCAGTTATCCGATTTGGTGACGCAGATTCGTGAAAAAACAGATGCACCGATTGCGTTAGGAGGGGTCGGGTTTTCAATTATGCCGGAACGAATCGTCGATTATACGGGCGCGGATTTCGGCATTGCCGGTGACGGTGAGCAGGCACTTGTCCAACTAATTAAAGAAATAAAAGGTAATCAAAACTGGCACAAAGTACGGGGGTTAATTTGGCGGGAAGACGGAAGGATACACAGTAATGGACCAGCCTGGCCGCGGAAAATTTCACTACCAACCGGCCGCGACTGCGTGGACAACGAAAAATATTTCGAGAGGGGTGGTCAATGCGGCGTGGAGACCAAGCGAGGATGTAACCGGCCTTGTGTTTACTGTGCCGACCCTCTGGCTAAGGGTAGCTATCTGCGGCTGCGGGACGCTGCAGAAGTTGCAAATGAAGTCGAGAACCTCTTAGAGCGGGGGATAGATGTACTCCATTTTTGTGATTCGGAATTCAATATTCCTGTAGAGCATGCAAAGCAGGTGTGCAGAGAGTTTATTCGCCGCGAGCTTGGTGGAAAAATCCGCTGGTACACATATATGGCGGTGAGGCCCTTCGATGATGAATTGGCAGAATTGATGAAGAAGGCCGGATGCGTTGGAATTGATTTTACTGCGAATTCAGCCAGCGGGATTATGCTGGGCGTATATCGGGATTCGCATAGTAAAGAAGACCTTGCTGCGGCGGTTAAGCTTTGCCATGATAATGATATTACGGTGATGCTGGATTTGTTATTGGCGGGTCCCGGTGAGACGCAGGAAACACTCGCCCAGACTATTGAGTTTGCAAAGCAGATAGGACCTGATTGTGTCGGGGCAGGCTTGGGAGTGCGGATATATCCGGGCACGGAAATGGCTGTGATAGTCAAGGCCGAAGGTGCGTTGGAATCGAATCCGAATATCAAGCGGAAGTATGACGGACCTGTCGATTTATTGAAGCCTACCTTTTATATTTCACACTTACTTGGACCGGAGCCGGCGAGGCTGGTCCACAATCTTATCGGCGGCGATGAGCGGTTTTTCAAGCCGATGCTCGAAGTTAGAGATTCGCAGTCGACCGACCACAACTATAACGATAACACCGCACTTTGCGAGGCAATCGCGGCAGGCGCCCGCGGGGCATACTGGGATATACTTCGCAAAATGCGGAAGTAATATGGGTATTCATCGGTAATCAAGACTAAGTGTTAATCGAGAGTCACGGTCTGGCCGTATTCGGGAACGGTCGTTTTGCAGCCGATCTGTTCTGATATGTATTGGCCGAAGGCCTGAGCGCTTTTCTCTTCACCGTGAACGACAAAGATGTGCCTTGGACAGGCCTTGAGTTTTTTGAGCCAACCGAGCAATTCGTCCCTGTCGGCGTGTGAGCTGAAGCCGTTGATTTTCACGATGTCGGCCTTGACCTGGTAATCGGCGCCGAGGATACGGACTTTTTCCCGGCCATCCGTAATGTTACGGCCGAGTGTACCGACGGCCTGGTAGCCGACGAACATGATTGTATTCTTCGGGTTGGAGATATTATTGGCGAGGTGGTGTTTTACACGGCCGCCCGTACACATACCGGAGCCGGCGATAATGATGAACGGACCGGGCAGGGCATTGAGGGATTTCGACTCCTCGGTCGATTGGACGATATCGAGCTGAGCGAATTCAAATGGCGACTCATGATTTTTTAGCAGTTCGTTCATTTTCTTGTCGAACATTTCCGGGTGATGTTTGAAGACCGTGGTAATACGTGCAGCCATTGGACTGTCGAGGAAGACCTTTATCTGCGGTATCTTTTTATCGAGTATCAAGTTATTGAGATAATAAAGGACCTCCTGCGACCTTTCGAGGGCGAAACTTGGGATAATAATTTTGCCGCCTTTTTCAACCGTTGCATTTATAGCACGTGCGATAGCATCTTTGATGTCTTCGGTCGGCTCATGCACTCTGTCACCATAGGTTGATTCGACGACGACATAGTCTGCCCGCTCGAAGGATTCCGGGTCCTGCACGATTGGTCGGTCCGGTCGGCCGATATCGCCGGTAAACAGGATGATACGTTGTTGGCTGTCTTCTGAGACAGTAACTTTGATAATCGATGAACCGAGAACATGACCTGCATCGAAAAAACAGGCCTCGATATTATCCGCTACAGAGACACAGGATTTATATCTGAGGGTGCTGAATAGCGGAAAACAGGCCTCCACATCGGCTATGGTATACAAAGGCTGCTCAGGGAATGGGCCGGTTCGGCCCTCCTTTTTGTGCCGCTTGGCTTTGTATGCGGCATCTTCTTCCTGAATGTGGGCTGAATCGAGCAGTATGATTTTAGCTATTTCAGCGGTGGCATCGGTACAGAAGATTTTACCGTGGAAGCCCTCTTTGGCAAGCTTGGGTATAAAGCCGCAATGGTCGAGATGGGCGTGTGTCAGAAGCACAGCGTTTATACTCGAAGGCGGTACGGGAAATGGGTCCCAGTTTCTGTCCCTGAATTGTCTTTCCTGGTAAAGCCCGCAATCAACGAGAACCCGGGTGCCGTCCACCTCGAGCATGTGACGCGAGCCGGTAACGTTCCTGGCAGCGCCGAGGAAATGAAGTGTTGTTTTGGTATTTCGTTTCAGGAATCTAAACATAGAACCCTAATTATAGCACATTCAGGCACTTATGACAACCCTTGTTGGTAAATTCGGGTGATGTGCGGCGGTGATTTTTTTATTTTGCAAAGGCGTTGTTTGTCACTTATAATCAGCCGCATGAGAAAGATAGCGATAATAATTTTGGCCGGTTTCCTCTTATTGGCCGGCTGTGAAAAAGAGCAGAAACAGCAGCAGGACGAGTTTGAGCGGGTGTCCGAGCAAATTGAGCAGGTAAAAGCGGAAGCTCAAGAAAAAGAGCAGGCTCCTGCGGGCCGTGAAACTGCGGAAGATTTAACCGGTAACATCAAGGTCACAGTCAGAACATTGACCGTGGATGAGCGGGATTTTGCAGCATTGGACGGCCTGTGGGGTTACTCGACCAGCAGCTTCGTGGTGATAAGGCGAGCGGATATTTTTCCTGAATCCGGACTCAGGGTGCATATGGGGGCGGGCGACCTCACGGCACGTCTTGAGGCAATCAAAAAGAGTGCGAAATACAGCGAAAGCACCGAGATGTTTCTTGTGCTGGCTGATAAGGCGACGGGCTATATAAATATGGGTACGGAAATCGCGGTGCCGAAGTTTTACTATTTGACCAGATGGTATGAGGCGGCGGATTACCAGTTCCGTCGCGCCGGCCGCGGATTTAAGGTTACCGTCAGGCGGATACCTGGGCGGGACCTGGTAAATGTTCAGCTAACGCCGGTTCTGTCGCGGTTCCTGAGCGATGGGGGCGACAAGGAATTTACCGAGTTGAAGGCCGCCGTGACCGTAAAGCCGGGACAATCAATATTGATTGGCGGCTCAAGGACTTCAAGAGAGAACTTATCGTCGGCTCTTCTCGGCCTGCGACAGGAAAAGGTTCTCAAAGATACTGTAGTCCTTGTCAGTGTGTCATTGTTATAAAAGTTACAGAGCCTGCCGCCTTGCGGTCAGTTGTCGGGGTTCACATATCATCACAAATGATTAGTCTATGATTATTTCGTCGAGCGAACGTTTGGGGACATGGTGCACCTGCTTGTCGTCGCGCCAGTACCTGATGTCGCCGTCGGGGCCGACCGATTCAATCACGACCTGCTCGGCCGGTTTGCCGATAGCTATAACCAGAAGAATCTCGAAGAGCTTTTGGATATTTAGTACCTTTGCAAGCTCGTCTTTGTTTATGGTGGCTATCATACATCCGCCAAGACCTTTCTCTACGGCACCGAGTAAAATGCTCTGTGCTGCGATGCCGCAATCACAGCCAAAAGACTTGGAGATTCGCTTGTCGCCCAGGATGATAATATAGGCCGACGGTTTTTGGCCTTCGGCCGGTCCGGACCAGTCTTTCATATAGCCCGCCCATCCGAGGAGAGGGAATATCAGCTCGTTTTTCTGCCTGTCGCACGAGATAACATATTTTAGCGGCTGGAGATTGGATGACGAAGCGCTGAGCCTTGCCAAATCGATGAGCTGGCGGAGGATGTCGGCTGTTATTTCGAAGTCCTGGTGGAATTTGCGGCAGCTTCGGTTCTTTCGAATCAGTTCTTCTATCATTTTACTCTCCCAGATGTCTGATTAAACCATATTGTCTCGGGACGACCATGTCGGCTTTTCCGGATTTATCGTTTTGGGCCGCTTTATAGTCAACGTCCATTATCTCTACGAACTCTGCTGTGTAGTCTTTGAGCACTCCGGAGTATTCGACGGCAGTATCGCCCCTGACCATCTCGAGCACGACCCTGTGGCCGATGTATCGCTCCAGGAGAGGCTCGTAGCTTGTGCCCACCGAACCCATAAGCTGCTGTTTCATTTGTGTTACGTATTTATCCTGACTGGCAAGAGTCTCGCCGAGGCCTGCTGTTTTTTTAACCCTGCTGATAAAAAGGTTCACAACTTCAGCGATGGAATCCCGAACGGTTCTGAAGATATTTGCGGTTTTTCTTTTGACCCTTGAAAAAAACCGGGGATGATAGGTTTTGGCGAGCTGTTTTTGTCTGTGTTTCTTCTTTTTATCGGATAGCTCATCAAGAAAACGCAGAATCGCTTGGATTTTCGGATATTCGCACTTATAGAGGATATAACTTGCCTCTTCATGACCATCGGCGTCCTGGTGTTTGGTTTTGTAGATAAGTTCAATGCCTGTATTCTCGACCCTCAGATTGCCCCAGATGATTTTGTTATCCGTTTGCAGGAGGTTCACGAAATTGTTTTGGAAGTCGCGAAGGCATTTGTCCCTTGTGATTCGTCGTATGAAGGCGGCAACGAGTGTTACCAGTGCGATAAAAGCAATAGTAATGGCAAATGAGTTGTCCATAGCACATCCCAGTATCAGCTATGCAAACAGGAAAGGTGGTGAGAGGATAACTGAAATCAGAAATGCCGTCAAAGAAAATTGATATAATAATCAGCTTATCAGGCGCCAAATGTAAATCGCAGCTTGCTTTAGCTGAATAGTCAGAATTGCAAGGAGGGGATGGTCGAGCTTCTCAGCTCTGCCAGAGCTCGTTCGAGGGATTTTATGCGCACATTAGCCCTGTTCAGTGCATCTGCGTAGTCTCTAAGCCGGGTAACGGCCTGCTGGGCCTGTGCCTTGAGTCTGGTGTTCTGGTCGGCAAGAGACTGAAGCTTTGAGGTTGCCTGGCCCTTGAGTCGAGCCACGTTTTCTGTAAATTCCCTGGAGCGCAGTTCGATTTCGACATCGGCTCCGGCTTTGGCCATTCTGCACTGCTCGAGCAGACGTTGATTGAGTTGCTCGGCCCTTGACTTTTCACGGGCGCTTGCAGTTATCTTATCGCCTACTTGTGTCAATTTCTCCTTTATGCTCGCTATCTGCTCGTCCTTTTCCCGCATCACCTGGTCGGCTCGGCTGTTCAGGCCGGCGATAGCCTGTTCATATTGCTGTTTAAGTCGGGCTATGGCTTGCTCGTAGGCCTGTGATTTCTGCTTTAGTTCGCCGGTCGCCTGGAAAAGACGTTTTTGAAATTCGTTCCTCAGCCGGAGGTTCTGCTGTTCGAGACGCTTTACCTTGTCAATTAGTGATGCATATTCCTGCCGCGTCTGTGCTACGGCGGCTTCGACTTTCTGAGAGGACTCGGTCTTAAGTTTCGTTACTATCTGTTCATATCGGGCTGCATCGTGCTGTGCGTTCCGGGTAACTTCGGCAATTTGCTTCTGATAAGCTTCTGTGCGTTCAGTTAGATGGCGTCGCAATTTGTTGACTTCGCGCGCCAATTCATTGTTTTTGCTCTGGGCCTCGGCCTTGATTTTCTCGACCTTAGCGGCGAATAACCTGGATTGTCGGTCCAGTTCGATTTCAGATTCGGTCTTGGCTCGAACACACTGCTCAATAAACCTTTCATCGAGCTGCTCAGCCCGTGTTTTTGCTCGATGGTTCATCTTCAGTTGCGCAACGGCTTGCGAAAACTGTCGAGACTTCAGGTCAAGTTCCGCTTTGAGCTGGTGCACCCTGGATTGTAAAAGGCGGCAGTTGCCGCAGCTATTGGAGGCTTGTAGCGAGGATAAGCTGTTGAGAGAGTTGTGGTTCTGTGATAAATCACTGCGAGACTGTCCCTGCCTCGGAGCGTCGTGCGATTTTGCTGCGTCCATGCTAATCTCGTGATTCCAAACGCCCGTCTAATAGTGCTGTGACGTTGTACGTCTGATATTTCGGCCAATAACTGCCCAACACTGTAAGTTTTCAGCGGGTATCAGGGGCAGCACAAATAAAATCAAACCGCAAAAAACGTAAAAAAATCTGCTTCGACGAAAGAAGTCCCATAAAATCCGCATATTGACACAGTTTTCGATTGACAATTTACCGAAACTTGTATACTAATAATTTATTGCCGGCTATTATGTCACTGCCGAGCTGGGCCGATGCTGCGGGCAAGGGCGGTAAGCGGCTTAGCGGAGGAAAGAACGGCACTGCACTTCGTGTGCCGGGCAGTGGTTTCGAATAAGGTGGAGATTGGTGGTTGGGGTGTGCGCGGAGGTGCACCCCAACCATTTTTTATTATCCCCTGGATGCGGAATCCGTACAAAACACGTAAGCTGTGGAACCTATCTGGTTGTAGTAATACTTTCAGTGTTTTTACCGGCGCTGCTCTGCCATTAGGTCAGAATGATGGCGCGAGCTGTTCAGCCTTTTTGATGGCTGCGTCAACTTTCTGCCGGGCGAGGTCCGGACCGCCTTGCAGGGTGGGCTCAACCACGATTGTCTTGATGTCCGTAAAACCGATAAAGCCGAAAACAAGCTCGATGTATTTTCTTTGAAGGTCAAATTGCTCGCCTTCAGTTCCCTTGGCATACGCGCCTCCACGGGCAAATACGACCAGAATGGGTTTGTTTTTGACCAGGCCCTGATACCCTTTTTGTGCGTCGTAGCTGAATGTATACCCGGGCTGAACCAGGATGTCTATATAATGCTTGAGACGGTAAGGAATACTGAAGTTCCACATCGGAACCGATAACACATATTTGTCCGCTGATTTGAATTGTTCAATTACTTTTTCCACCACCTTCCACGCCGCTGTTTCGTCGCTGCTGTGAGTCTTGCCGTGCAGAATTGTATATTTGGCCTGCACAACCAGCCCGTCAAACGGAGGCAGGTCCGCATCAAAGACATTCAGCTTTTCGGTACTGTCCTGCGGATGTGCCCGTTTATATGATTTTACAAAGGCTTCTGCGACGCTGTTTGATTTCGAACGTTCACCTCGTGGTGAAGCCTGGATGTAAAATAGCTTAGCCATTTTCATATCTCCTATGTTTTCTCGAATAAACCTGCTGCATTATTTACAGTACGCAGTCATTAGAAGTAATATGAACGCATTTGTATTATGCTGCAAGTAGTCTCATTGTTCAATGGTCTACCTGATTGCACGGTCGTTGCCCCTGATTCCATGGATAGTCAGATTCGGATTCGGATTGTCGTCGTTGGCGGGGGCTATTTCTGTGGCCTTGAGATAATCCACGCTTCCATCAACAAACAGGTAATTGCGGCTGCCTTCCCAGCACCACCAGCCGCTGTCTTGACCTTTGATGGTGGCGTGCACACTTAACCATTCACCAATGACAATCTTATCCGCCGGCCTGGCGACCGACAGACTTCGCTGTTGAACTGAAGATTGGGGATTCGAATACGTATCTGCCGGACTGTTCATTGTATCAATCTGCTCAGGACTGTGATAGAACGACATCGAATACGCGTAGCTGGTCGATTCGTACAGTTCCTTGCTTCTCTTGTCGGCTGGGCAAAACAGCACAGAAGGGTTATTCGGGTCAATACCACCGCCGAGATAAGGCTCGAGGAATCCTCGCCAGCCGCGTCCCATCCACAGCCAATAGAAAGGTGTCGTGGAGATGGGGTCTTCTGCGCATGGATACGTGTCATTGTTGGCGTTTAGGTACAGGTTCAGGGCTAAATTAATCTGTTTGAGATTGTGCGCGCAGCGAACCTGATGGGTTTTGACTCTTGCTTTTTGCAGAGACGGCATCAGTATCCCTAACAGCAGGGCGATTATGCTGAAGACAACCAGCAGCTCAGTTAATGTAAATGCCCGCCTGGAGTTAATCTTCCATGACATAATTGGAGCACTTTCGATTGGTAGTTGAAAGAGTGAAATTCCATAGTGAGATGATTATTCAACCGTCACGCTTTTGGCAAGGTTGCGCGGTCTATCGACATCATGGCCTCGCAGCACCGCCGCGTGATAGGCCAGAAGCTGCAGAGGAATCACCGTCAGCATAGGCTGCAGCATCTCGGGCGCATCGGGTACTGTTATCAGATGGTCGGCGTGGTCTTTGATGTTTTCGTCGCCTTCGGTAGCTACGATGATTGTCCTGCCGCCGCGGGCCCTTACCTCTTCAATATTGCCCATAATCTTGTCGTATTGCGGTCCTTCAGTCGCAATGAAAACAGCCGGCATCTGCTCGGCAATCAATGCAATTGGCCCGTGTTTCATCTCGGCGGCGGGCAGACCTTCGGCGTGAATATAACTGATTTCCTTGAGTTTCAGCGCGCCCTCGAGCGCGACGGGGTAGTTGACGCCTCGGCCAAGAAATAACCAGTTGTTTTTGTCCAGATTTGCCTGCGCGATTTGTTTTATGTAATCCGATTGTTCGAGGATTCTGCCTATCTTTTCCGGAATCCGGGAGAGCTCCTCGATAAGCTGCCCTACATAATTGCTGCTGAGATGTTTCCTTCTTCCAAGCTCAATGGCAAGCATAGTCAGCACGGCTACCTGGGCCGTAAACGCCTTTGTGCTCGCCACGCCGATTTCAGGTCCGACGTGCAGATACACACCCGCATCGGTCGCCCGCGCGATGGAAGAACCCACTACATTGACGATGCCAAATACCGTTGCTCCGCGTTCCTTGGCCTGTTCCACCGCCGCGAGCGTATCTGCTGTCTCACCCGACTGGCTGATACAGATGACCGCAGTTCCGTCTTCGATGACGGGGTTGCGGTACCTGAACTCGCTGGCGTACTCGGTCTCTGTAGGAATACGAACGAGATTCTCAAATAGGAATTCGCCGACCAGAGCCGCGTGCCAGGCTGTGCCGCAGGCCGTTAGAATCAGCCGCTTGGTCCGCGTCAGTTCGCGCAGGTACTCATCTATACCGCCGAGCACGATTTTCTGATTGCGCTTATCGAGCCTTCCGCCCATGCATGTTTCGAGCGACTGCGGCTGCTCGAAAATCTCTTTGAGCATATGATGCTCAAAACCGCCCAGCTCTATCTGCTCAAGCGAAAATTCAATCTCCCCGAGCGATTTCGTCACGACAACGTTGTCAATCGTCTTTGTGCTGAAACCGCCCGGGCTGATGGTTACCATTTCATTGTCCGACAGATACACCGCCTGCGTGGTGTGCTCCACAATCGCAGCCGCGTCGGACGCCAATATATATTCCCCGTCACCGACTCCGAGGATAAGAGGGCTGCCCTTTTTCGCGCCAATCAGCATATCGGGACAGTCACTGCACAGGATTGCCAGTCCGTATGTGCCGTGTACTTCATGAAGGGCTCTTTGAACGGCCCATTCGAATTTGTTCTGGCCGGCAGGCGGTTTCTGCTGCAAGCCGTTTTCATCACGGCAGTAAAAGTAACCTATCAGATTGGCAATGACTTCTGTGTCGGTGTCGCTGGCAAATTCCACGCCTTCACTCTGCAGCCATTTTTTGAGCGTTCCGTAATTTTCTATGATGCCGTTATGTACCACGGCGACCTTGCCCGTATAATCCAGATGCGGGTGGGCGTTTGTGGTGTTGGGCTCGCCATGTGTCGCCCAGCGGGTGTGTCCGAGACCAAGCGTTTCAGTTTTCGCAGGTTTGTCGAGTATCGCTTCGAGCGCGCTTATGCGACCACTCGTCTTTTTCACCTTTATGCTGCCGTCGTGCAAAGTAGCCACGCCTGCAGAATCGTAACCGCGATACTCCAGACGCTTCAGGCCTTCTATAAGAATCGGCTGAGCCGCCTTCTTGCCGAGATACGCTACAATGCCGCACATATTTATCTCCGTCGAGTCTGGAAATTTATTTTCTGAAAATGGGCCAAATAACACTCACGCATGGCCCCAAACCGATTGACAAGTTTACCAGAATCACCTTTGCCCGACAAGCTTCATAAAGTTTTGTATTAAGTATAATCTCCTCCTGAGCAGCTTGCATTTGACTTGACGGGGCCTATACGTTCTAATTGTATGGCAAGTTCGATAAAATCCGTTTTTTGCCGGGCCATAACTTTTTGGGGTATAGCTGTTTATGGTCGTTGTAATCGACTACGACGTTGGAAATGTCAAAAGCGTCTGCAATGCCTTTGAACGTATCGGTTGTAAGGCCAGGCTCAGCCGCGACCCGCAGGATGTAGAATATGCCTCCGGGCTGGTCCTGCCCGGTGTTGCTGCGTTTGGCTTTGCGATGAACGCCCTGGGTGACCTGGCCGAGTTGCTAAGAGCGGTTGTAGCCAAGGGCAAGCCGCTGCTCGGAATCTGTGTCGGTTATCAGTTACTTTTTGACCAGAGCTGCGAGCACGGAACTTACGAAGGATTGGGGCTTATCAAAGGAAACGTCGTTAATATCCCGCAAGGCAGAACTATTCCACACATGGGATGGAACTCGGTCAAACTGCCGCAGGATATGAGGTTGTTTGAGGGTCTCGGTCCTGCCAAACACTTTTATTTCGCACATTCATATTATTCGCAGGTCGCCGACCCGCAGGCCCTCTTTGCATATACCGACTACGGTTTCGAATTACCCGCAGCCGTTCAGAAAGGCAACGTTTACGGAACACAGTTTCACCCTGAAAAGAGCGGTCCGAACGGCTTGCGTGTATTAAAGAACTTTTACCGGATTTGCGAAAAAGGCTGACCTTTATGCTTGCAAAGAGAATAATACCGTGTCTCGATGTAAAAGACGGCAGGGTCGTCAAGGGCGTCAATTTTCTGAACCTTCGTGACGCCGGCGACCCGGTAGAG
>CAYSTP010000026.1:0-16829 GCA_964434085.1 uncultured Pirellulales bacterium | reverse complement strand
AAAAGTGAAATTTCCATAATTCAGGTGCGCCACTCCTGAGTAGCTTTTGTATTGTTTGTTATCCTTGTCGTAGACGCCCAGCCCATCGGTCATTCTGTACGGATAGCCCTGCTGACCGACAACTTGAAAGGCGGTGATATAGCCAAGTTCGCCGGACTTTCCTCCAGCGGTGACATCTGTTTGATGGTATCCGTAACTGCCCATCATCGAAGAGACGGACAGTTCGTTCTGGTCCGGGACACGGGTTTTTAGATTGATGACACCCGTGAAGGCGTTGGAGCCGTAGAGAACCGAGCCGGGTCCTCGGATGAGTTCCACACTCTCCAGAGTTGACAGTGGGAACGTCTTATACATATTAACGTTGAGCCCCTGGGCGCTTTCGCGGATTGGCCGACCGTTAAAGAGAATCAAGGTGTGTATATCCGTAACCGTTGCCATATCGCCCCGAAAACCCGCTACATTGTCAGTGTAAGGCAAAACATCTCGTGTATAGATGCTGGGCTGGCGCTGCAAAAGCTGGTGGAGGTCCCTGTCTCCGTAGGCCTCAATCTCATCTCGGGGAACAACAACTATAATACCCGGCGCCTCGTACAGCGACTCAGATTTCTTCGAAGCCGAGGTAACCTCAACTTCAAGCAGCTCTTCAATCGACATACTTGTGAAGTCTACAGACTCGTCCGATTCCTGGTGTCCCCGGCAGAGCTGCGAAGTGATGATAAACAGGCCCAAGAGAATACAGGCGGGCCTCAGGCTAAAAGCAAGACAGTGTTTTTTGAGGACATAATCAGGCACCTACATCCGCTCCTATAATATAGAACCCCATATCCCTTTTTATTTAATGAAGGATATTTCGGCGACATTGACGCTTAAGTTTATGTGTTACCGGAGATTATGTTTGTCAATTTGGTTAAAAGTATTAAGAAGGGAGCTGATTATGGGACGGCGTTACATGCTTTTTGTGGTTTACCAGTAATGGTGCACCAGCGGACGAATTTGCGTCTCGTAGATGCCGCGTACTTCGGCCATGGTTTTATCGGTCAGCGGCGGCATATCGGCAACGGCAAAGTTTTCATCAGCCTGGGCGGGGCGCTTAGCGCCGGGGATTGCACAAGTAACAGCGTCAAACATAAGGAGCCATCGCAGGGCAAACTGGGCCATCGTCATCTCGGCGGGGCAGAGGTCTTTGAGCTGGTCAACGGCTTTTATGCCTGCCTCGTAAGGGACTCCTGAAAAGGTCTCTCCGCGGTCGAATGCTTCGCCCTGGCGGTTGAAGGTGCGGTGGTCATCAGAAGCAAATGAAGTGTCGGTCTTCATCTTGCCTGTAAGCATACCGGAAGCGAGTGGTACTCGTGCGAGGATGCCGACTTTTCGTTCTTTGGCCTGACCGAAAAAAAGCTCGGCAGGGCGGTGTCTGAACATATTAAAGATTATCTGTACAGACTGTACGTTTGGATATTCTATGGCCTTGAGGGCTTCTTCGACTTTTTCAACGCTTACGCCATAGTAACGAATTTTTCCTGCTTTTACCATATCGTCAAGGATGCCGAATACCTCAGGCATATAATAAACCTCGGTAGGGGGACAGTGGAGCTGGAGCAAATCGATAGTTTCCGTATCGAGGTTTTTCAGGCTCCTTTCGACGAATGAATTAAGGTTTTTACGATTGTAACCAGCCGCTGTATGTGGGTCAAGCCGTCTTCCGGCTTTGGTGGCAATGTAGATGTCCGGGTGGTCACGGCGAAGCTGAGCAAGGAGTTTTTCACTGCGACCGTCTCCGTAAACATCGGCAGTATCGAAGAAGTTCACACCGAGTTTTACTGCACGATTCAGTGCGGTTATAGACTCATTGTCGTCAACTGAACCCCAGGCGCCGCCAATCGCCCAGGCACCGAAGCTGACGGCTGAAACTTTCCATCCTGTGCGTCCAAGTTCGCGATATTTCATACACAAGCCTTCATTCTGATGTTCGATTCCATTAAACAGCTTCAATGGTGGAAGGGGGCTTTGTGGCTATATTATAAGTTACGCTGACGACACCGGGGACGTTACGGATAATCTCGCGAGCAAGTTTCTCCAGGGTTTCAAATGGCAGGCGGGTCGGCATTGCGGTACGAGCGTCGAGACTGTCCCAGCAGCGGATTTCAATCTGCTGACCAAAGTCACGCTTGCCGTCGCGCATACCAGTAACCCGGTCAGCGTGGAGAATTGCCATATATTGGAATGCACCGGTATTTTTGAGAGTACGTTCGACGATGACGGTGGCCTTGCGAACGGTCTCAATGCGCCGCGGTGTTACTTCGCCTATTACGCGAGCGGCCAGAGCAGGGCCAGGGAATGGGATACGGTCAAAGACTTCGTTGGGCAAGCCGAGGGCCTTACCGACCTTTCTGACGCCGTCCTTTCGCAGTTCAATAAGCGGCTCGATGATTCGATAGCCGAAGGCCTGCTGTGGGTCGATACCGAGCTGCTCGAAGACGTTGTGCTGGCGTTTGATGCCTGCGACGGTCTCGTCGATGTCGGTGAGAATCGTTCCCTGCAGAAGACATTTGGCACCGCTGTTTTTTACGATGCGGCCGAAGACGTTTCGATAGAAGGTTTGTGTGACGGCTTCGCGTTTTTCTTCGGGGTCTTCTATACCGGCCAGTGCGGCGAAGAATTCCTCGCGGGCGTCGATTATCTCGACTTTGACTCCGAGTGTTCGAAAAAGGTCAACGACGTGTTCGGGTTCTCCCTGGCGCATCAGGCCGTTTTGGATAAAAACAGTTTTGAGATGGTCACCAAGTGCACGGTGACCGAGCATTGTAACCGTAGATGAATCAACACCGCCGGAAAGAGCATTTATCGCTGTTCCATCGCCGACAGCATCCTTTATTAGGCCAACCTTCTCGGTGATGAACTGTTCAGTGTTAAGTTGTTGTGCGGTTATCTCGGTAATCATTTTCTGACCTCCTTTTCATGTAGAGTCCTGTGTCGGTCAGGAATGTAACCGCTATGATACAGAGCTGTCAAGGGTAAGGCTAAAATCGTCGGGGGCAGGATAAAGGGCAAGGCTATATAAACGCCTATCTGTAAGGTCCTATAATATATGTTATGTTTCATTCAGGCAAAGTGGTTCAGGGGCGTTAAGGGCTTAAAATGCGTTCTGAGGGCCGAATGGGTCGATATACGCCGCACGAGCGGCTGTGTCGGTGAGGTTTTCCCAGGTGGCGATGGTTCTGTCGAGCAAGCCGAGGTTCTGCAGGACAATAGATATGTTGTGCGTGGTTTGTCCTGCAGTGAGGTTTTTGTCCATGAAGTTCTGCATGTCGATGAGCGAGCCGGCGAATTTGATTCGGTCGCAATATAACAATGCAGTCTTGTAGTGAAGGTCGAGCGTGTGAACGTCGAGGTCCGTTGGAGGCTGGAGCAAGTCAAGGGCCTGTCTTTTGTCCCCGGTCTCATATAGGCAGACGATGAGCTTGTTTCTGGCACGGTCAAAGGTGGGGTTAAGTTCGAGTGCCTGACGAAAGGCCTTGCCTGCCTCCGACAAGTCGCCGAGGCACATCAGCAGAAGCCCAAGACGATAGTGCAAATCGGGGTTGTGCGGGTTATCAATAAGCTCTGTTCGGTGTGCATTTATTACAATTGCGAAGTTCTCATTTTCATCATGCTCGACGTCGTAGGACATGGTGTCGAATTTGAATCTCAATGCGGCAGTCTGTGCGAACAAAAGAGCGCTGTTCGGCTGAATTGCTGCAGCGAGGGACAGCGTTGCGGCGGCCTGAGGTGTATTGCCGGAGAGCTTCTGGGCCAAGGCCAGACCCATATAGGCATCAACAACACGGTCGTTCATCTCGAAGGCCTGGTTGAAGCTCAGGGCAGCCAGGTCATCCTGCTGTTGCTGGAGGTACTGGGTGCCCAGCTTTACGGTTGCCTCGATTAAATCGGGACAGAGCCGCAGGGCCTGCTCGTATGAGGCGATTGCTTCGGCGGTGGCGCCGAGCATTGCGAGCAGGTCGGCTTGTCTGAGAATAAGCCCCGGATTGTCGGGATGTTCCTGAAGCTGCTGTTGAATGTGTTCAAGGGCATCATGCAGGTGACCCTGGCGGAGCATTTCTTCGACGTCCGGGTCGGGCCCCAGGAAATTGTCCGGATGTATGAGTATCGCGGTGTTGAAGGTATCAACGGCCTGCCCATAGCGTTTCGCGACGATGTAGAGATGGCCGAGAGCCACGAGTGTGTACATATCGTCGGGATATTCTTCTCTGAGCAGCTCGTGTTCGGCAATAGCGTCATCGAGCCTTCCGGATTTGAAGTAAATTGCGGCGAGTCTCTGTCGAGGTAACTGGAGGAAGTTTTTGAACTTTAGACAGTCCTGATAGAACTCGACGGCCTGCGCTTCGGAGCCTATCCTCTCGTGGCAGTGTCCCAGAGCGTACAGGGCCATAGTGTTGCTGGGCTGCCGCATATAAACGGAATTGAATTCTTCGATAGCCTCGGCGGGATGGTTCATCTGCAGAGACAAGGCCCCTGCCGCCATTCGGCCGAGCACACATGAAGGGTTGTCGAAAAGGTATAGGCGTAATTTTTCACAAGCCTGCTGCGTCTTTTGCTGCCGTGCAAGATCTATGACCTGAACGAGCAGACGATGCTTATCAGATTCCAGGGCAGCGGCGATGGCTGGTGAGATGTCGAACCAGTGCCAAATCAGAGGTGCAACCTCAATGGTTATCCCCCTGCCGATTATGCCCAAAAGTACGCTCATAAACAAACCCCACAAGGCTATAGAATAACCGGTTACAATCCGCCGGTAGTATCGGCACGTATTAACGGCCGGTTAAGGTAAGTACAGGCGGATATTGTGGTAAATGACGGTTTATCGGGGCTTTATGTGGGGGTTGTTCGTAATGTAAGGGTTGTCAAGCCTTTGCGGACGGCTATTGCGGACGTTAAATGGCTGAATTGGTTTCCGCCGTCGCTAAAGCTATGGCGGATAAAAATTGGTGAGTGGTTAATGAGCCCGTCACGTATTACTTATCCGACGCCGCCGAGTGGGCCTGCTTTTCTATCTCACTGAGATAAGCCAGCGTGCGTTCGAGTTTATCTGAAAGATGTTTGAGCTTGAGCATAGTGCGGACGCGCGTCAGCAATTCGAGCTTGTTGACGGGCTTGCTGACGAAATCGTCGCTTCCGGAATCGAGGCCTCTTTCGATGTCACCGAGCTCATTGAGGGCGGTGACCATAATAATCGGAATGTTGGTCGTGGCGGGGTCGTTCTTAATCCTCCGGCAGACTTCAAAGCCGCTCATTTGGGGCATCATTACGTCCAGCAGAATCAGGTCAGGAGCATCCCTGGCAACAATACTCAGGGCCGTCGGGCCGTCCTTTGCCGGGGCAGTGACACAATCCAAATCTTCCAGATAGGCCTGGAGCAATTCGAGGTTCTGCTGATTATCATCGACAACCAGTATTACGGGCGTCTTTTCGTCTATATTCCGGAGGTCTTCTTCAGTCATATTAAAACCCTTTTATCAATCCAACTTTCAGGACTGGCCCGCCCCACCGCTTACCGAGCCCTCGAATCAAGGCACAATTATACCCATCCACAGCGGCTGAGGCAAGGGACGTTATCGCCGCTAATCCGCCGGCAGGGCGTCGATTATGGCTTTACAAAACGCAGGCAGGTCATCCGGTTTACGTGAAGTAATCAGATTTCCATCCACCACACACTCCTGGTCCACATAATCAGCGCCGGCATTTTTGATGTCGTCTCTGATTGCCATAAAACACGTCGCTCTTTTGCCCTTGTATATGTTCGTACTGCACAGCAGCCAGCCGCCGTGACATATAGCTGCGATTACTTTGCCGGCATCGACCATCCGATTTGCGAATTCGACCATTTCATTACTTCTTCGCATGAAATCGGGGGCAAAACCTCCCGGTACAATCATGCAGTCATAATCATCGGGATTGACATCAGCGGCGGCGAGATGCGAGACGCAGGGATAGCCTTCTTTCGATGGATAGGTTTTGTTTGCCTCTGCCGCGATGAAGTGTACTTCGCAGCCTTGTTCCTTCAGCCGGTAATATGGGTACCAGACTTCGAGCGCCTGGTACATCTGGTCAACCATAATAGCGATTTTTTTGGTTTTCATTTCTGCTGTCTTTCAGTTTCCATGCAGGCTTCAATATACTGTCTTATTTCCGGTCTCAGGTAAATAGACTCGATATCGACCAGCCGCCCTACCGCCTGAGCACAGAGTGTCGCCGCCTCGGCGGTCGGGGCCTGGGTGTCGAGGAAGAATATGTTCTTTCCCTTTACATTGCACAGGCCGCCGCCGGCACCGCCCAGGGGTTCGCTGCGAACCTGGACGCCGTTATCCTCTAAAACAGATAACAACTGCTGTAGTATGGCCTGGCTGTTCATATCCGTAAGTCGGTTGTACGAAAATGCTTAGATTCAATCCTTTGTTCAAGAAAAGAAAGCTTCGCGGTCGATATAATTAACGGAGAAGTCTTGCGCAGAGATTCTATACGAGGACAGATACTTTGACAAGTACCGTCGCAAAGCGAAGGTCGCTACACCGGGAACTTGCGGCAAACAGGCGCCGGCTCGATTCGCTGAGCAAGCAGGTCGAAAACCTCGAGCGGCTCGCGAGTATAGGTACAGCATCTTCGATGATTCTTCATGAGATAAACAACCTCTTAACGCCGGTGGGCACTTATGCTGATTTGGCGCTGCGCAATCCGCAGGACAAATCGCTTACGCAGAAGACCCTGCAGCGAGCGAAGGAGAACTGTGAGCGGGCGGCGAAGGTTGCTGAGGCCGTTCTCGGCACGGCCAACGGTAATACCCAAACAATGCAGCAGGTGAAATTAACTGCTTTGGTCGATGATGTTTTTGCGTGTCTGTGCCGGGACTTCAGTAAAGACGGCATCACTGTAAAGAAGCAAATCAGCGACGATTTGACAGTTTCGGCGGTGCCGGTTAAATTAGAGCAGATTATTATGAACCTGGTCCTTAACAGCAGAGAGGCCCTGCTGGCGACGGGCGGCGGGACGCTCAGCATATCGGGCGAGGATTGCGGCGAGTTTGTCAAGATTGAGGTCTGCGACACCGGCTGTGGTATGGATAAGGAAAAGGCCGGCAGGATATTCGAGCCGTTCTTTACGACCAAAGGCGTCAACAACGACAATTCAGGCCGGCCGGGAGTGGGACTGGGGCTTGCATTCTGTAAAAAAGGTGTCGAAGAGCATGGAGGTACGATTTCGGTCGAATCGGAGCCGGGGGCCGGGAGCGTATTTACGATAATACTGCCCCGGCGTTAGCGAGGTAGTGCCGAACGGTGTCTGCACTTTACGAAAACATTGGTCACGTCCTTTTGATGCTGCTTCTGTTGTGCTTTTCCGCTTTTTTTTCGGGCGCCGAGACGGCGTATTTCAATCTGTCTCGCAGGCAAATCGAGCAACTCAAAGCTTCGCGAAATCACATCAGCAGACTGGCGGCTGATATAGCAGAGCGGCCGAGACAGCTTCTCAGCGCCCTGCTGCTGGGTAATATGACCGTCAATGTGTTGTATTTTGCGGCATCGAGTATCCTCGTATTGCGAGTCGAGCGGCAGGTGAACGTGCCGGCTGCCGCGGCTGCGGGTGTGGTTTCGTTCGCCGCCCTGCTGCTATTGGGTGAGATTCTTCCGAAATCGCTTTCCTACGCCAAGTCGAAAACGGTCAGCATCTTTGCAGCACTGGGCGTGTATGTTCTGGTCAATGTGTTGAGGCCGGTAATAGCAATTTTTCATTTTTTGATAATCACGCCGTCGCTGCGACTGCTCATGGGCTCTGTGAAAGAACCCAAGCCGATGAGCGCGGACGAGTTCAGGTCGCTTATGGAGCGAATAAAAAGCAGCGGCTTAATCACGGCTGCTGAGCATCGTCTTGTGGGCGAAATTGTCGGGCTCAATTTGTTGAAGGTGCGGCACTGCCTGCGTCCGCGTGTGGATATGGCGGCGTGCGATGTCACCGACTCGCGTGAAGAGGTAATCAGGTTTATGCGCGACAACAACCTGGTGAAAATGCCGGTTTACCACAAAACAATCGATAACATCGTCGGATTCGTTCACCTGCGCGACCTGCTGACCAAGCCCCAGGCCGAAGTCAGCCAGGTGGTCCGGCGACCGCAATTTGTGCCGGAACAGAAGACCATCGAGTCACTTCTGGAATACTTCAGACAAACCGGAACGGACACGGCGATTGTGGTCGATGAATACGGAGGAATTGCAGGCACCATCAGCCTTGAGGACGTAGCGGAAGAGATATTCGGTCCTATCGAGCCGCCCCACGTCGAGCCAATCGAACAAATCGGACCGTTACAGTATCGATTGGCGGGCGACCTTGCACTGCATGACTGGGCAAAGAGCTTCGGAATAGACTTTCTGGAAGCTAAATTTGCAACGATTGGCGGGCTGGTCAGCTCACTCCTTAGGAGGATTCCACGCCAGGGAGATACGACACGGCTGCGGAATCTGACGTTTACAGTTGAAAGCGTACAAAAGAACCGTGTCCAGAGTGTGATTCTGGCGCTTGAGCAGGCCTCAAATAATGGTTCATAACATTATATCTCTGGTCGTTTTCGCTGGCTGTGTCTTTCTGGCCGGTCTGTTTGCCGGAGCGGAAACCGGTGTGTACCAGCTCAGCAGGCTGCGTCTTCGGCTTGGCGTCGAGCACAAAAAGTTCCCTTATCTGGTCCTTAGCAGAAGTCTGCGGGACAGCGCCGCCCTTTTGATTTCACTGCTGCTCGGGACGAACCTGGCACACTACTTTGCGACCAGCAGTATGACATATTTACTGCTGGGTGCGGTTGAAACGGAACACCGCGCGGAGCTGCTTGCAACGTTAATAAGTACGCCGATATTCTTCATCTTCTCGGAGCTGATTCCGAAGAACCTTTTCTTTTACCGTGCGGACAACCTGATGCCTGCGGTGTCGCCCGTCGTGTATGTATTCGACAAGGCGGCCAGATTGTGCGGCATTACACCCTTTCTGAAGAAGCTCAGTCAGGTCCACAGGCACATTGGACGCTCGGAGGCGGCATTGGGGGGTACATCGTTATCGACATCGAGGGGATACTTCGAGACGATTTTAATAGAAACACACGAGGAGGGTATGTTAAGCAGCACGCAGGCTGAGATGGTGCGCCGTCTGGGCCGAATATCAGAGATGCCGGTGCGAATGGTGATGACACCGCTGGCGAAGGTGCGCGAGGTTGAAGTCAGCTCGTCAAAGGCCGACCTGCTTGAAATCTGCAGGAAGTACGCGTTTGCACGGTATCCGGTTTGTGACGGCTGGGCAACCAACGTAATCGGTTTTATCAACATATATGATTGCCTGACCTCGGAGAAGGACTTTACAAGTCTTTATGACATGGCCAGGCCGATTCGCAAAATACCGTCGGATACGGCTGTTATGGACGCAATAGACATTATGCAGAACGAGAAAGAGAAAATGATTCTGGTGACGCGGGGCGAGCAGACTCAGCGGCCCGTCGGGATTGTCACTATGAAAGACCTTGTTGAGGAGCTGCTCGGTGAGCTTGCCGAATGGTAACAGGACCGGCGGAACGGTGAAAAAGAGCCGAACAACCGTGAAACTGCTGAATCTGCTTTTGGCGGCAGTTGTTGTTTTTTTGTCGGTATCGCTGCTCGGCAACAGCATGACGAAAGAGCTTGGCCGAGATGAGCACGTTTACTGCACAGCGGGTTATCTGACAGTACAAGGCAAATTGATTTACAGGGATTTTTCCTATATAACGCACCCGCCCTACTATCCTTTGCTCCTGGCCCTGCTGTATAAAGTAACAGGTACAAGTTACTATCTTCTTTTCGGCAGAGTCTTTTCAGTGGTCTGCGAGGTTGGCGTTTTAATCTGCATCTTCGCCGTCATCAGGAGTATTCTGAAAAGTTATCCTAAATTTGCGGCGGTTTTTTCAATATGCGGCCTTTTAATCTACGCAATGAATCCCTTTGTCATTTATGCCTGCGGATACGCCTGGAACCACAGCGCAGTGGTCCTGTGTGTACTTTTTTGCCTTTTGCTTTTCGCAAATATGGACCCGGAGAAGATGAACTTCCGGAGGCTGTTTACAATTGGCGCGTTTCTCACACTTGCGGCTTTCATCAGGCACACAACGGCGCTGGTCTATTGTGTATTCGCTGTAACGATTTTATTCATGGCGCCGGGTCGGCTTAAGAAAGGCAAGGCCACCGCCCTGCCGTTTATCGCAGGGTCATTGGTTCTTGCGGCCTGGCCGCTGATAATAATCAGCAAGGCCCCGGAAGCGTTTTTCCTGGACGTCGTTCGGATACCGGCTTTGAATGTGGCCTTTCTTCGTGAAACCGGACCGGTGTATGATAAATTGCAGTTGACGAAAGTTGCCCTGCTTAGCCTTGCTTATATTGGTTTGATTATTCCCGGCATTTTTCTTGTGATTATGTACTTTGTGCGAAGTCGAACGAATGCAAGGTCCGATAAGCCAAAAGGGTTGCTTTTTGCCGCTGTAGCGGCCGCCTTTGTAGTGATTGTTTTTATTCCACCGATGATGTGGCTCCAATACTGGGCGGCGCCGGTTGCGTTCATCGTGGTTGCTCTTGCACAGCCGTTAAATCACCTGTGCAATGTTGCTGCAAGAGATACGCGAAAGAAGCGCTACCTGGTTATAGCGGCGATTTTGTTGGTTTCAGCTACAGGAGCCAGTTTATATGAGGGTCTTCCTTCGGCGATTGTCAATGTTGTAAATGTGTTCAATTTGGATATGTGGGTACCTATACGCGTTCATAAAATTTCAGAAGACATTCATCAGAAAGCCGTTGCCGGCGGGCCGGTCCTGACGCTTTCACCGCTGTATGCGATTGAAGGAGGCAGTAAAATTTATCCCGAATTCAGCGCGGGGCCTTTTGTCTATAGAATTGCAGACAAGCTGAGCGATTCGCAAAGGCGTATCGCGCATGGCGTCGGGCCGGCTGAGCTGAAAAAGCTTATCGAATCAAATCCACCGTCGGCTGTGATACTCGGTACAGAACCGAAGCTGCTCGAAGAGCCTATCCTCGAACAAGTAGTCGGGGCAGACTGGCGGAGGAAGGTCTATGGCGAGAACGGGCCGGTGGTTTACTTTCCCAAATCCACTGATGAATCGCCCGCTTTTCAATAGCTATTGTGGCAAATTGTCGTCAACAATAGCTTTTGCAATGTCGTTAATGGCATCGCGGGTCGTGCCGTTGGCGCCGTTTGCTATGATACTGAAGATATAATCTTTGTCGGCGGCGCTGCAGTAGCCGCTGAACGATTTGACGCCGTCGATGTAACCTGTTTTGCCGATGATTTTTCCTTTGTACTGCGGCTCGCTGAAATACCTTCCGATTGTTCCGTCCACCCCCCCTACCGCCAGAGATTGCTTATATACCTGCGAGTTGCTGCTTTTGTACATTGTTTGCAGGACGGCAGTAATGCAATCAGGTGAAAGCTTATTGCTGCGACTGAGACCGCTGGCGTCGTCGATATAGAACCTGTCCGGCCTGATGCGCAAGCGGGTCAGATAATCGCTGACGAGCTTTCGCCCGGCGGGCCAGCTTCCGTTTTTGTCCCCATTAGCGTTGGCAGCGATAGTTTTCAACAAAGCCTCGGCAACCAGACCGAGACTGTCCTTGTTGGCCCTGTCGAGGCAGTCAGTAAGAGGTGTATGGTAGGTATTCAAGACCGTCAGGTCGGAACGATTAACCGGACCTTTTTCAATTACCCGTCCGTGAATTGTGATGTTGTGGTCCGCGAGCTTCTCGGCTATCAGAAACGCGAAAAAAGCGGCAGGTCTTTCAACGGCTACACGGAAAGGCCCCTGTTCGATTCTGCATCTTCCCCGAAGTATGATTGTATTGGGTGTTTCGGTACGGTAGGCGCCGACGGCGCCCGAGCCGGATGAAACGGGTCTTATCTGATTTATGATTTTCAGGAAACTGGTGTGCGGGTCGATTACCACATTTATCCGTCCGGCCTCGTTGGTGCAGGTTATATCGACACAGTTGTCGTTGTAGTTCAAACCGCTTACTTCACATGCGTACCACCGGTTCAATTCCGCGGTGGGCCAGTTTGGATGTACCCGCTCATCGTCGAAAACAGTTGTATCGACGATGATGTCCTGGATATTATTGGCGTCGTTATGTATAAGGGCCTGTGCAATGTCCTGGAAAATCCAATTTTCCTCCCGGCCGTGCTTTATGTCAGTGATTCTGTCGCCGAGCAGCGGGTCTCCGCCGCCTATAACCACAAGGGTATTGCCTTTGAGGGCAACAACGGTTTCGTAAACATAATCGGGGCCGAGATAGTGCAGGGCCGCGGCGGTCGTGATGAGTTTCATATTCGAGGCGGGAATCATCGGCTCAGCAGCATTTTTGGCATAGAGCCTTTTGCCGGAATCAGCCTCGATAATATGGATGCCGTATTGGACTTCTTTTTCCGACGGCCGGGACAGAATCCGGTTAATCGAGCCGTCCAGGCCGGCATCAACGGGGCATACAAGAATCGTGACGGCAATAGCAATATATACAAATAAAGAGGCCTCGGTTTTCATACCGAGGCCATTTTATGGAAAACAAGCCCTTCATCAAGGGTCTTGTCATATTTGGTTCAGAAATAATCGGGCTCGTTGCCGCTTTTCCACTTAATATTGCAGCCCATACTCGGTTTCTGCCCGGAAGGCGGCTGTTTGTTCTGTAACAAGGCATCGAGAGCGGTCCGCAAATCCGCACCCGTTACAGCGATGCCATTGCCGGGTCGGCTGTCGTCCATCTGCCCGCGATAGAAAAGCTTACGGTCCTTGTCGAAGAGGAAGAAATCAGGTGTGCATGCGGCGTGATAGGCCCTGGCCACCTGCTGGATTTCGTCATACAAATACGGAAAGGAAAACCCTTTTTGAGTCGCAATTTCAGCCATCATTTCAGGGGCATCTTCCGCGAAATTTTCCACGTCGTTGGAGTTGATGCCGACAACGGCAACGCCCTTGTCCTGGTATTCTTTGATAAGTTCAATCATCCCGTCGAGCACATGCTTGACGAACGGACAATGATTACACATGAAAATCACAAGCAGAGCGGGTACAGCCTCGAAATCAGACAGTGAAACAATATTACCATTGGTATCCGGCAACTGGAAGTCCGGGGCCCTGGTTCCCAGCGGCAGCATGGTCGAAGCAGTAGCAGTCATGATAGTTTTCTTTTCTTTCCTTAAAATCATCAACAATTACTTGCCGGCCCTGTAGGAGACGGGCAGTGTTCTTAACCCTTTTACACCTGTTGCAGCTAATTGTTCGCTGCAGAATCTATTGTCAGGCGATTTGAGCCTCCATTGGAGCGAGGTTTTCGACGACAGGCCGCTCAAAATACGGCCCTACGACTGCCGGCGCCGTCTCCAAAACCTCCTGGAAAAGCCGCCAGTAGACACGTCCTACACGAGGCCAGGTGATAGAGCGGCCATACCTGTATGCTTTGACCCGCATGGCCATAGCGAGGGCCGGATTTGCAAGAATTTCAGTAACCGCTTTAGCCATCTGCAGAGGGTCACGGAAGTCGTCAACAATCCTGCCGCGACCGTCGGCGAGCAGCTCCTGAGCGGCCCAGTACGGGGTCGAGACGACCGCCCTGCCGGTTCCGACGGCAAATGCAAGAGTGCCGCTGGTAAGCTGCTGTTTGTTCAGATATGGAGTAACGTAAACGTCCGCTGCTTTGAGGTATTGAAAGAGGTCTCTATCTTCAACGAAACGGTGGTCCAGTATCACATGTTTGTCGAGTCCGAGGCTGCGCACCATTTTCTCGAGTTTTATCCTGTAGATAGGCCCCTCATACCGCATGACTTCAGGATGGGTCGCCCCAAGGACGATGTAAATTGTGGAAGGGTCACGAGCTATGATATCGGGCATCGCTCTTAACATCAGGTCGATTCCCTTATTCTCACTGAGCAAACCGAAAGTAAGTATCGTCTTTCGTCCGGCCAGGCCGAGCTCCTGCTTGAAATAACTGGTGTCGGCGAAGGGCAAGTCGGGGATACCGTGACCGATAAGCTCAATCTTTTCTGTCGGGACGGAGTAAATCCGCCGGAGCATATCGACCCCGCATCCGTTCATGACCACAACCTTGTCCGAGGCATCGCACACTTCGGTCATGGCATCAAAATAGTCCGGCCTGGGGTCTTCGAGGACAGTGTGAAGCGTTGTTACGAGAGGTTTTGTGAGCCTTCGCAGGAACGCGGGCAGGAAGGAGCCGGACGGGCCGTCAAACAGACCAAACTCATACTGGAGGCTGACCAAATCGATATTACTGCGGTTGACCAGATTCGCAGCAGTAATGTAATCGCACTGCGAGGATTTTCGGATTACTATTCGGACGGGGTCGTCATAGGCAAGCTCCCCATTGGTTTCCATAGCGAAAACCTGCGGCTCAAAGGCATCGTCCGCTGCGTAACAGATGTTCTTGACAAGGTCACAAGTGAACGTGGCAATACCGCATTTTCGAGGCGGGTAGGAACTGACAAAAGCGACTTTTGTCTTCGGAAATTCCATCCCTGAAATCATTCTTTTCTCCGGCAAATCTATAGACTCCTTTCTACAGACTATTTTTCGGCCTTGACAAAGACAGTAAAGCCCGACAGGCCCGAACGCACGAGAGACTGCATGTAACGGATAGCAGCCAAAATGCTCTCGGCCTGCTCGGTGCTGATGAAGGTCTTTGAGTTTTTGTCGGTCAGGGCGTTAGTTTTGACTGATACGGCCATTATGGGCAGCATAGGGCATCGCAGCTTCAGTAATTCAGCCGAGCGTGCCCCTTCACGCGGGTTCGAGGAGACATCTACAAGGGCAAAGTCTACCGTTCGGTAGTCAAAGGTCTCGGATGCGACGTCAATACTTTCGGCTTCGAAACAAAGGTCAACATCAAGTTCTTCATTTATAAGGCTAACCAGCATTTTACGAATTGCCGGATGTTCATCGATGATAAGCACCCTCCCGGACTTGGCACGGCAGCTCGGCTTCGAGACGCCTTGGTCGGACCGTTCTTTCTGGCTCTGCTCCATCACTTACTGTGACTCCGTTCACGGCCGGTCGAACAATAATGCGAATTACAAATCGGTGTCGTCACCGTGTATTTTTTTCAGAAACTTCTGGGTCATCGAATCACTTACATAGCTTTGCCCCGCAAGCATCATTCTGATAGCGGTTATGATAGTCTGAGAAGCTTCGTGTTTGGTAACAAAGCCTCGCGCCCCGGCTCTAAAAGCCCTTTTGGCATAGAACTCCTCGTCGTGCATAGTCAGGATAAGCACAGGCAGATGTGGATTATGCGATTTCATCCTTTCGGTCAGTTGCAGGCCGCTGGTTCCGTCGAGAGAAATGTCAACGACGGCAAGGTCGATGTTATCCTTTTTGATTAGCTCGAGCGCGTCATCTGCGTTTGCGGCGGTAGCACATACCTCGAGATCCTGCTCCTGGTTTATTAAAAGCGCAAGCCCCTCGCGGACAACAGCATGGTCATCAACAACGAGAATCCGACTTTTCTTATTTGTGGGCTGAGTTTGGTTGGTCTGCTGGTTCATGTGTCACCTGTTATTAAGTAAACGCTCCACAGCCAAGACGCCGTCAACCTGGCTTTTATGCAAGCTTACCGGCCGCACGTGATGTGCGGCCGGCAAACTTAGCTTGGCGGAGGAGGGTGATATGCTATTAGTTCTATTACTTATGCTCACCGCTGTTGCGCCCTATCTTGCTTTTTTTTCACTGTAGGTCGATAATAACAAATAGTTCAAAAAGCAAAATCGGGGCGGCAACCATTTTTAACATAGGGCATAATACGACCGGCGATATAAGGGAATCCCTTATAGACCCGCCACAATAGCTGGTTATTTTCACGGTGGCTGGCTCCCGTAGCCGGAGTCTAAACGGTGTTGCGGCAGCGGCCTGATGGTGGAAGGAGCAGCAATAAAGAATCCGACAAGGCCGAATGCCACCAGAAACAACCAGTAAAGAAGGACAGGTAACGGCTCGGGTTCAGGTATATCAACAGCCAAAATGGAAACCGGTAGTTTCAGAGCCATGGGAAACGGCAAATCCTGTATTGAATAATCTGCGGCGACTGAGTCGCAGAGGTTGTCGTTCAGGGCAAGTTCAACGGGGACCCAGACTCTGACATCCCATTCGGTCCATCTGGGGTTCGCTATAGGACTCTGAAGCGATATGCAAACTTCAGGCGCCGCAGATGAAAAAACCACTCTGTTGATGTCCCTGCCTTTGGGCCGGTTGGAGAAGCTGTAGTGCGTGGCCAGCAGTGCAAGCCCAGACAAAGAACCGATACACAGTCTAAGAATTGTCTTAGCGTTTAATGGGTTTCTCTTCTTCATTCTGGCTGCCCTTCTTTCTTTTATTCGTGTTTTCACAGGACAGCGGCCTCTTCCCAAAAAGGCTGCATTTAAGTCAGTAACCAGACTATTGTAAGTGACATAAATCGTCAATCGGGGCTACGTCTGGTTTTGTCGTAAGTAATAATCACATCATGACCATAGGCAACCATTAGTCCGGTCTATAGGCAAAGCCCTGATAGACATGGGGACATTTGCCGATGCAAATCCGAGGTACAATCCATGCAAACTTACCTTCGTGCAGGCAAATTGCCAAACGCCTGCGGTATTTTTTTAACTACAAGAAGCGTTGAAAGAACGGCCCGGGGCTGGTATACTTGCGGGACAAGTGCGCCTGTAGCTCAATTGGATAGAGCGTCGGTCTACGGAACCGAAGGTTAGGGGTTCGAGTCCCTTCAGGCGCG
>CAYSTP010000025.1:6454-16867 GCA_964434085.1 uncultured Pirellulales bacterium | reverse complement strand
TCTGGCCTGTAAGCGTACCGTTCGCGCCAGCCGTGTACTCCAAGCTGAATGTATCTATAGCGAAGTTGGCCGTTACAGAGATATTGGCCGTTACGTTGGCGTCTGTCCTGGGGTTATCAGTCGATAGGTCAGACCAGTTGATGAAGTGATATCCTGTATCGGGCACAGCCGTCACGGGCGTGCCGCTTGAGCCGTAATCGACTGCCTGAGATGTCTGGCCTGTAAGCGTACCGTTCGCGCCAGCCGTGTACTCCAAGCTGAATGTATCAATAGCAAAATTGGCAACTACGGTGTAATCACCGTCCATCGTCACCGTAGTAGTAGCTGCGTTGGGGTCAGCTACCTTACCTGCAGTTACGGCGGTGCCCGTCCAGTTGACGAAGTGGTGATTAAGGTTCGCAGTCGCAGTAAGGTCAACTACTGTCCCGGGGTCATAATTGAACACGCCTTCGCCCGGCGCGGTTACATCACCGCCACTTGTAGAGGAGCTGGCTAAAGTTCGTATATAACCCGTGGCGAACGTCCAGACATTGCCGATGGTTGTACCGCCGAGGCCCTTTTCATCTATACGCCAATAGTAGGTTGTGCCGTCAGTCAGTGTCCCAGGGTCATAGCTCGTCGCTGTCTGAGTACCTCTGAATGTGCCGGGACTTGATGTTCCGAAATACACATCGTGCAGTGTTGCACCGGCGCCAGCCGTCCAGCTAAGGTCGGCGTCTGTGCTAACGCCGGTTGCTCCGTTAGCGGGGCTTGGATTGCCAGCCTGGGCCGGCGATGGAATCGCCGTAGCGGCTTTAATTTCAATCGCAGCGATGGCCCAGTCATCGCTGACGTTTGAGGTCGTGTTAAACGTATATGTTCCAGGCGTTGTCGCTGTCCGGCGGCCACCCCACAGACCGATGTCGGAATAAATACTGGTACCGGTAGCATTATCCCAAAGTTCAGTGATACCTGAGCCGGGCGTGAAGGGGTCGGTGTCGCCGCCCTGGGCTGTTGCCGCACCAAAGATAACCGAATTGACATCCCTTGTGGTAATGTTCATAGTGATGCTTGTGCCGCTCGCTGCTTTCATCGCTGAAATGCCGCCGACAGGACCGCTCTGGCTAACGCCTGTGAAGTTGACGGCAGTGACGGCGGAGGGGTCCACACTACTTGCGAAGGTTACGACAATACTGGCCGTTCCGACCGGAGGTGCGGCCAAATACCAGTGTTCAATTCTGCAGCCGCTATTGCCATTCGATGGCGCACCCGAGTCGATTGCTTTTGTAAGACCAATGCCGGCGTAAGTGATTGAATTGACGGACTCACCACCCTCAATCATAACGCTGACGACGAGAAGACGGTTATTACCAGCCGCCACTGTATGGGAGAAGGTCGCAGATGTCCGTGCAGACGACGATGTATTCGTCGTGACGGTGCCGGAAACCGGGGGAGATGACATAAGAGGTGTTGTTGCAGAGGCGGTCGCTGACCAGTCGGTTTCGTTTTGAGCTTCGCTGTTATCTCGTGCCTTCACCCGATAAGTGTACAGAGTGTTGGGTTGAAGGTTTTTGTCTTTATAGTAGGAGTTGCTCTGCCAGCCGCTGTCATGATTCGGGTCGGTCACATTATTGAAGTAGTACTCAACGCCGGCTGGGTCGGAAGCGACTGCGGCTATCATCGTTATCGAAGTGGTGCTGGTTGTGGTCGGCACAATTGCCCAGACAAGCGGGTCTGGTGTCGGTGCGCCGGCGTCAGGAATGTGTCGCAGCTCGCTGAAGTCCTGAACCATTGTGCCGTCAGCGTATATATTTGCCGACCCAAATGTGCTCGAAGTACTGTCCTCGTAGTTGGACCGCTCGTTAATTAAAGGATTCGGGTCTTCTTCCAAAACAAACACTTCGTCGCTTCCGATGCCGGATTCCGGCTTGATTCCCTCACCGGCCGGCCCGAAGACATCGGCCCCGTTGCTGTCCTGAATGGTCAACTGCCAGTTATCATTCGAGACTTTGAAATTTGAAGCCGTGATATACGTCCCATCGGCGTCATCATTTGCCTGTACATTAATCCACCACTTGCCGTTTTCGGGGTCGTAATTACTCAGGTCATCCGGCAGGTCCTCTGAAATAGTGATGATTGTACCCGACCTCACATCTGACCAGATTTCGTTTTCGGTAAGGACCAAAGTTTGGACACTTTGACCTTCGCCGCCGGTGTCATCACTGATTCTTAGCCGCCAATTGCGCATATCGAGGTGGTCTCGTGTGACTACAAGCTCGAACCAGTCTCCTCCGTTACCCTGAACCCTGCCCCAGTAAGTGTCTGAGCCGTTATCTTTAAGGTACTTCGAGCCTGAGACAGCATTATATTCGTTGAGGATGATGGGCAATGCTTCGACGTGGTTCTCTGCGGCCGGGGTCGGCGTGGCAAACTCACGGTATGAGGCAACTGCGTCAGGATATTTTCCATAAGAGACATCTGTCGGGACAGAGCCATAGGTCAGATTGTCAACGAATTGTCCGGCGGCAGTATAAAGCCACACGGACCCGCCGGCAGGGTTCAACAAGAAGTCTGTGTGAAGCGGGCCGTCATTAGGCTCGGCATCCGCCCAGAAAATCATCCATTGTCCGCCGTTGAGTACCGTACCGACTGGTATTGCCCACTTGGTAGGATTGTTATCATCATCGGTCAGGAACATTCCGCCAAGGTTCACTGCGTTGGACGAAGAATTGTAAACTTCTATCCACGGCTCGTATTCGCCTTGTTCGTCAGTGTTGATTGAACCGTTGACGAGCAACACTTCGTTGACCCAGAGGTCGGGTATATACGGTGATGTTCCCGCCATGCTGTTTGCGGTGCCAGGCGTGCCGCCCGGAGAGGCACTGGCTGCCCAGTTGATGAAGCGGTTGTTGTTCTTCGAGATGTCGATAAGCTCCAGCGATGGCCCGCCGCCGTCCGGCGTGGCAGGCCAGAATCCACCGTCATCGTAGTACACCTGATCTATCACATTACCTTCACGGTCTATAAGGACAAGATTCTCTCCGCCATTGTCCAGAGTGCCGTCGTATTGTGCCGCTACAAAAATTCCGCTGCCGTATGTCGCCCGGAATTGCACATCGTTTTTAACCACAACCAAATAACTATGCGGCAGCAATACAGTGCCTGGAACGAAGTTCAACTCGACCCCATCAAGTTGCCAGTCGGACATATCGACGGATTCGGTTGACGAAGGGTTGTACAATTCAATAAATTCGTCGTCGTCTTCACCCGCGGGATTGTACATTATTTCATTTATGACAATTGCAGGCTCTTGCGTTTGTGCCTGCGGGATTTCGCCGGTAACGCGATGGGTGACGAATAAGTGCGTGCGTCGGACAGTAAGGTAGTTATCTTTCAATATCTGGGCCGCCTGGTCAATCGTCTGATATTGACCCCACGAGAACCACTTGGACATATCCATTGCCGCCTCCGTATCCAAAAGGGCGGCCAATTCGTCGATTCGCTTCTCGAAATTGCGCTGAGAGTATGGTGTGTCGGGCGCCTGAAGCTGCTCGTCCATCACGGTACGCAGTCGGCGAAAATACATTGCACGAAAGTCTGCTTCATTAAAGAGTACTTCTATCAGGCGATTCCAGAGGTAATCATATTTCTCGTGTTCCTGGTCTCCGAACAAAGGGTGGCTGGGCGAGACGTTTGTGCGCCCTGAAATAGTATCAACGTTAGCCCATATCTCGTCGTTAAGGACTTGTCCCTGCCAGTTACGGCCCCACGTCAGGTCCTTGTCCCACGGCAGCATATACCAGCGCTTAGTGCCTGCGGTGTCGCGGTAGAGGTAGTAATTCTTGGCGACACAATCGTTGTCGTGTATGATGACCATCACCGCCCAATAGTTCATCATACGCGGTATGTCAAGATTGTCGAAAATGAAGTTCCTCCGGGCTTGGCCGGTAAGATTGTTGATGCCGTTCAGGAAGTCGTGCAGGTCGCTGAAGTCACCATCGTCAGGCCTGTGCTTCTCGTACCAGTTGGGAAGCTCCGCAAGAGGAAAATAACGGCAATCCGACTGGTCGCCGGGCGTGGCTTCGTACATAGCCCCCGTATCCTCATCGAGGCCGTTACGTGTCAGGTAATCATCATCGGGATGTTCAAAGAAGGAGTACAGCCCGAAAAACTGCCCGTTTTGGTACAGGCGTACGGGGAAAAACTGACTGGTGGGATGGCCGACATCACCAAACAGATGATACGCCAGGTTCTCGCGCATATAGCTTTTGTCTGCGTAACAGGCTTGCAAGTTGAACTGGTCGACCGGTATTTGAATAAGCTCGGGTGCGAAGAAATCATGATTTTGGGGAAAATAGAACTTCCAGTTCTTTTTGACGTAATTGCGGCTTGTCCCTCCTCGGACACGTATTTGCACATTGTCGTAGAGTGTTCCGTTGTAATATATCACCGCTGGTTCAGTTTGGTCTGTGAGGTAATTAGCGATTGCGTCCTCGAAATCACCGGGGTCTATGAACCAGTGAATGATAGGCAATGCCGTTATCACCGAAGCATCATTTTCGAGAAAAGTGCCGGTATAATTGACCGTATCATCATCACGCGGAAATCCCATCGAACCTGTAGCTCCGGTGGCGTCGACTCTATATCGAATGAGCGTATTAAGAGGCTGGGCCGGGATTGTGGCTCCATATATCCCGTCACCGGCGTCGCCGTCACCACTGAGTCCGTCGTCCTGCATCGAGACTATGACAGGCGCATTGAAGTTAATGATGTATGTCAAATCGGCCGTCGCAGCATCGGCCACTAAAGCGGTGACCGTAACCGTTGTGTTTGGCTCAGCTGTACCGTGCTGAATGTCGGTTATCCATGGAGGCACGCCGGCAGCGTTGACACTATTGAGGGAGCCGACAGTATGCCCCGCAGCATCTGTTGACGCATGCCAGTTGCGTGGGGTGTTGCCGTTTGAATCAGGAACAATTCGTTCCAGCGAAGGCCCTAAGCCGTCAGGTGTTACTGGCCACGGCGGTGAATCACTATAGGACACCTCGTCAATGACGACACCATTAGCATCGAGAACTTGAAGCAATTCTCCCGAGTTTTTAAGATTGCCGCCGTAAACATAATCCGCCGCAAAACCGTACGTGGCCTGGAACTGAGTTGCGTCTTTAGCAAGAATCAGATATGCATTCGGTCCAATAGATGCCCCGGCGCCGAAGGTAAAGCCGATGCCATCGACAGTCCAGTTTGTCAGGTCCACCGCAGAATCGCCGGTGTTGTAGAGCTCGAGAAACTCATATTCTTCGTCGATAAGCTGCACCGGGTGGTACATTATCTCGGAAATGACGACGTTTGCAGAAGCCGGCACGAACGGTATCGACAGACTACACAGGCTGAGCAGATAAAGCACTCCTCTTATTTGAGCTGGTGCTAATGACTTTCTCATCTCCTTGACCTCCATAGATTTTCAGGTCGATAATCTGGTTTTTTCCGAACTGCACAAAATGTGTATGGCCTGCACATGCGTCCTTGCGGGCGGGCAAGCGGGCATCTATAAAGGAGCGTCTTGACACTACCCCATTTTTACTGCCCGCTCACCCGTGCTTTTCATCCGTGATTACAAACACAATGCCAAACCTATGAAGGTCTGGGTTCTTTGCAAAATTCGCTCGGCTCAGAAGAGTTATCGGCGTGACTATGCGCATCTCTGGGTATAAAGATTGGATAAAGCAACCCTTCCTGCCGTATAACCAAAAGCACAACTACAGTGACGTATCTTCCTCACCAAACCTCCTCAATGGGTATTAAACTTTTGCATCATAAAATACGGGATTGATAGCTGAAAAGTCAAGAAAAATATTCAAAAAAAATGCCGTTATTGAAGGTGCGGTATACGACATATACGGCAGCTATAACCGTCTTTGATTTCCAGAAGTAAGTGATTCGGCCAGAACCGCCTGTTGCAGAAGGTTGATTCAGTAAATATCTGAGTTAATAAGGGGTTGCAATCAAGCGATGACCGGCCCGCTTTTTCCACCGCATAATCAGGAAAACTCGTAGTTCTCAGCAGGGCAGAGCTCCACAGCACACCTATGTCGTTTCACACATACGCAAAGGCGGTAAACTTCCTCCGGTAGACGGCCGTGTGCCTTTTCTGGCTGTAGCCTGCCAATTCGTTTCTTATCAGTAATCATGCTAACGGTTCGCCTTAGGACGCGGATTACACAAAAATCATTAAGGTCTCAGCCGAATTTTTGAACGAGTTGCAAAAAAGAGGCGTCAAATCGTCAGGCTGATCTCGTTTTTACTGTTCAAGCACTTATAAATGCTGCCTGGGCAACAGCTACCCCCTCTGAACGGTAATTTGAGGACAACGGTTCGGCCACCGGAAATAACCATTCGAATCTGAATAAAATTTGTTTTTTTTATCTGGGATGTACGGTCGAGCAGGCTGACATCCAAAAGCCTTTTGATTGTAATTATTTTTGAGAGAACTAGTTATAGTAATAACCGGGTGGCGACTGCACCTTTGACAAAACGCAGTCTGAGCCAGAATTTGCTTGACGCTGGTGTGCCGTCTGGTATAATTACTGCCGAATTTATAGGATTTAGAAGGGAGGATGGTCAGGACGGTGCCCCATTGTAACTGGTGCCATTGGAGATATGAGGGTGTAGGAAAAGCCTCGGAATATGTGCGCTTAGAGACGCTCTCTTTCGGTCTGACCAGACTCTCAAAGCAAATAAACTTGGAATAAGGCCAAAGCCATGACAGGCTTTGGTTTTTTATTTTGACTCACGGATGATAACACGGGCAGGAGGATGATAAAAACGGGCATGTAGTTAAGATGCCCGGTTTTTTGCATCCACATGCACTCCAACAAGGATGTAGACGGTGGTAGTGCGCACTTTGCGAGACAAAAAGAACTTATTTTTGAGAATCTATGGAGGTTAGAGTGATGAAAAGCTTAGTGGCAACCGCAAGAGTAAAGACAATAGTTGTCCTGCTATGTTTGTTCAGTCTGGCGATGCTGGGCACATCGGTCTATGCAGAGGGCTTCCACTTCACAATATCGGGTGATATGCGTGACGAGCATGAGACCTTCGGCCGAGTCCTGCAGTCGATTAACAACATACTCGGCGACCCGGGCGTCTTCCACATCTCGCCCGGAGATATCGATGACACGATTCCAGAGAATCGTGCTGAGATTGACACTCACTTTGGCTCGAATTACCTCTGGTATGCGCTCATCGGCAACCACGATGCCGAAACAGGTGTGGATATGCAGTGGCTGCGAAATGAATATGACAATGGTAATGGTGTCCGAACACCACTGAAGAACTTTACAAACCAGGATGGCCCCACGGGTACAAAACGGGTGAACTATTCCTGGGATTATGGTAATGCTCACTTCGTCGCGCTGAACATCTACTGGAATGGCGGCACGAATGAGGGCAACGGAACGGACATAAACGGCGACGATACAGGCACTGATGGTGACATTGTACCAGAACTGCTGGCCTGGCTGGCAGCGGACCTGGCGGCTAGCAACAAGCCGTATGTCTTCGTATTCTTTCACGAACCGGCCTTTCCTTACAATCATCATTACGGCGACAGCCTTGACAAGTACCCGGAAAACCGGGACGCATTCTGGCAGCTTCTGGAGGACGAGCATGTTACGGCTGCATTCTGCTCTCATTCGCACTACTACTCCATACATCAGGGCGGGGGTGGACTAGAAGACGAAGGATATCCCGGCCATACCTATTGGTACCCTGAGCACGACAGTTGGAGAACACAAGACCCTAATGTTAGAGGTTTGTACGGCAAGGTCTGGCATATCGATATTGGTAACTCAGGGAAAAACCCCGGCGGTATCACAGCAGGCCCTACCCAGGATGACTACCTTCCTGAGGAACTATGGTACAACGGTGTGACCTTTGTCGACGTCATTGTGAATGAGGCCAGCGTGACAATAAACACATACCGCGATCCTCGTCCTACTACGGAACCTGACTTAGGGTCCCAGTTCAGTCTGCAGGATACCATAACAATCTCCGGCAACTGGATTGCTTACAATGACTGCGTATTTGACCCCTGCCTGGTTGCATACGGAACCGACCCCTGTGGAAACAGCGTACATTATGGCGATTTGAATTATATCACGAATTACGGAATCGGTGACGAGGCAGGTGATCACCAGTCGTCATATTATCCTCCTCCTGCATCCGGGCAGTTGAAGGACTACGCCTCCGGTGCTAATCTTGGTGTGACAGCCACGCTGACGCAGAGCGGCACTGTGGTCTGGCAGCCTAAGGTGGGAGACAATTGGTCCGGCGGTTATGACTGTTATCCAGGTACTGATGCGTATAATACGTTCCACGGCATTGCCGATATGACCGGGACCATCTACTACGGAAGCGCCGGCTGGTATGTCGATGTGGACTTCACAGGCCTGGACCCCAATGAGACATACACTTTTGCCACAACTGCCTCACGGGCTGAGGACAGGACGAGCGGTGGAGCCGGTTATGTTGACAGGTGGACGATTTATACCATCTCAGGTGTCGGCAGCGCTACAAACGCCAGTACACCCGGAACCCAAGAATATCAGGGCAATCCACTGTCAGTGTGGTTCAACACCGGCAACAATCACTATGAAGGTTATGTAGCGAGGTGGGTTGGCATTGACCCGGGGGCTGATGGAAGCTTCAAAGTCCGTGCAATAGCACACCCGAACTCAGCCGATAGCGGCAGACAGGCATACGCGTTTGACGTCTTCGAGCTTCGTAAGGAGCCGATGGTGCCAGACTTTGATCCTCCAACACCGGACCCAATGACCTGGGCCTCGGTACCGACGGCAACCGGCTCAACTACAATTACGATGACGGCTACTACTGCCACCGATGCCAATTCTCCGCCTGTGCAGTACTACTTTGAGTGTATCAACGACAGCGACGCTAATAGCACATGGCAGACAAGCCCGACCTATACAGCACAAGGCTTGAATCCTTCAACTTTATATTCCTTCCGCGTCAAGGCTCGTGACAGTGCCCCCATAAACAACGAAACCGGCTGGTCCGTAACCGGCTCTGCCATAACATCTACTTCGGGTTCTGTCCCGGAATCAGGTACGGTTACACTGGATACCTCTTCGAGTGCCCGAACCAGTGCGACATTTTCCCATACGGTCGCATCAGGTAATGACCGCCTACTCGCTGTAAGCGTGATGTTTGAGGGCGATGATACAATCAGTTCCGTCACTTATGCGGGCAACGACCTAACCAGAGCCGTTAGAATTGCATCAGGAGCGGCCAGCGGCGGTGGAGTTGAAATATGGTATCTGGTCGCACCTCCGGTTGGTACTGCTGATGTTGTCGTAAACTTTGGGACTTCGGTGGACCCGTCCGGCATTACTGCTGTCAACTTAACGGGAGTTAACCAGAGTAGTCCCATTGGGGCAACTAATGGGGCATATGCGGCCAGTGGCACGAATATAACAACGAGTATCACTACATTGAATGCTAATTCGCTTATTTTTGGCGCAGCGACTGCTCAGGGAGGTGACACCGATCCCTTCACGCCCGGTACCAACATTACTGAACTCTGGGATAGCGCCACAGGCACAAGTACTTTTTCTGACATGGGTTTATGGGGTGGCGAACTTGAAGCAGCCACGGCAGGCTCCTACACATTCAACTGCACCTCCAACGCCAGCGACGACTGGGTTATCTCCGCAGTCGAGATTAAAGCAGTTCCTGGCGGCACGCCCCCCGGCCAGGCGACCAATCCCAGTCCATCCAATGGGGCGACCGGCGTTAGTATAAACGCTGACCTGAGCTGGACTGCCGGTTCTGATGCCAACTTGCACGATGTGTATTTCGGCGCGGATTCAACGCCTGATGAAACTGAATTCAAAGGCTCTCAGACAGGTATGACCTATGACCCCGGAACACTCCTTGGTAACACGACTTATTACTGGCGTATCGATGAAAAGAACGCCGGCGGCACGACTACCGGTGTAATCTGGAGCTTTACTACTTCAGCTGGCGGTGTGCCTCCTGTGATTACATCAACGCCTGTTACCACGGCCACGGTTAATCAGCCTTACACATACGACGTAGATGCCACGGGTACACCTGCACCTGCGTATTCACTGACTGTCTCACCTTACGGTATGACAATCAACCCTGCTAGCGGCCTGATAGACTGGACGCCTGACGCCAATCAGCTTGGCCTTAATGCTGTGACAGTAACAGCCGGCAACGGCGAGGTGCCGGACGCCAATCAGAGCTTCAGTATAGATGTGGCAGGTGTAGCGCCTGTTATTACATCAAGTCCTGTGACCACAGCTACCGTGAATGTGGCCTATGCCTATGATGTGGATGCCACGGGTACACCTGCACCTGCGTATTCACTGACTGTCTCACCTTACGGTA
>CAYSTP010000025.1:6091-6354 GCA_964434085.1 uncultured Pirellulales bacterium | reverse complement strand
GACAGTAACAGCCGGCAACGGCGAGGTGCCGGACGCCAATCAGAGCTTCAGTATAAACGTTGCGGTAGAGCAGCGGACACTTATCACTTCATCAAGTGCTGGCGGCTCTGTGACTGTACCTGGTGAGGGTACATTCCAGTATGACAACGGTACAGTGGTCAACTTGGTAGCTACGGCTGCTGGTGGCGGGATCGACTTGTTATCCTCGTGCGTTGGTCACTGGACCATGAACGACAACGCGGCCAGCACAACGGTTTTGGACA
>CAYSTP010000025.1:0-5991 GCA_964434085.1 uncultured Pirellulales bacterium | reverse complement strand
ACAAGGAGCTGGTCCAGGAAGAGATAGACCTGCTGTACAACAGCGGCAACGGCACAGAGGATATTCCTGATGGAATCACCGAAACAACCATGGCTGATTACACAGCTAACGGCTGGAGTCTCGATGTAACAGAAGACTTTGCCGTCAAGGTCGATTTCCACTACAGTGACGTCAGTTCGGGAGACGGCTGGGTCGGTCTCACCGTTGCGGATAATAACAGCTATGCTTCAATCTCAGCCGGCTCCGACAACAACGGTTCCTATTTCTATTATGAAGCCCTTGTTGACGGCAATGTGGTAAGCGAGAAGGAGTCCAGAAGTACTGACAATGGCACGTTGTACATATCGTACGATTCTGCTGCGAACGAGATGTATTTGAGCCATGCCGGCTACGGAAGTACAGACGCTTATACATGGAGTACGATACCCAGTCCATTGCAGGGTCAGTGGACGAGCGGATCGGTTGAGGTGGGTATAGGCGGAGGCTGCGGCGTGGCCCTGGCTTCGGGGGAGGCGTATCTTGACGACATGATAATAGACGATGCGAAGCTGTTAGGCTGGCCTCCTGTTACAGACCTGGACGGTGACGGGTATATTGATTTGTCGGACCTTGAGATAATTGCTTATCATTGGCTTGATACCGGCGCCGGCACTGAAGGCGGTGACATCAACGATAACGGGATTGGTGATGGTACAGTTAACCTCCGTGACTTTGCCGAGCTCGGTTTAGCCTGGTAAGCCGCGGGAAGTTAAAGGATTAAAGCATATTCGGCCTGCACAACAAAAACTGCAGGCCGATTTCTTTTGCGGCCCCGCCTGCCTCTACAGCATTTTACGAAGGTCTTGAAGTTGTGCTTAGGCGGCAGGCGTTGTATCATTAGGGTAAGTGTAGGTGCTGGAATGAGACCGGCGTCAAAAGTGTATGGTTTAGCAGGAGTTCTTAAAAAAGGTCTTTGGTACACTTTGGCTACACTTTATAGGGCTGTGTTTACTGGTGTTTGGCTGACTTTATTGAGTTTTGGGTTTTTGTAAGTGTCGAAAATATGGGGATTTAGAGGATCGCAGCATTTTGCCGGGAGTGATTTGGGAGCAGGAAGCCGCTGGTTCGAATCCAGTCACCCCGATTGCGTGTTCTCCGAACTCGCAGCAAGGCAGTAGAGCATCAGTTTCTTTTTACGTTATGATATGCAGATTTACCGTTTCTATTGCGAATTTATAAATCAACCGCAGACCGTTATCACCGGCCCCGAAGCTCGCCACGCCGCCTCCGTGATGAGGCTTAAAAAAGGTCAAATGGTCGAGCTGTTTGACGGCAGGGGCACTCTGGCGAACGCCGTTATTGAGAAAATCAGTTCCAAAAAAGTTACCTGTCGAATAGAAAATCTGCACACTGCTGAAAAACCGGACCGGCCCCAAATAATCATCGCCGCGAGTGTCCCCAAAGGCGACCGCTTCGATTTCCTTATCGCCAAATGTGTTGAGCTTGGTGTCGACCGAATTGTTCCGATTATATTTGAACGCACAGTCAAACAGCCGAAAAATCCCAAAATAACCGACCGCTGGCGCAATATCACTATCTCAGCCGCCAAGCAATGCAAAAGACTTTTCTTGCCTGTAATTGATAAACCTTTGAAGCTCACCGAAGCAATATCGCAACTTACCGTTGATTATCTTTCTTCCTGTATTCTTTTCGGTTCTCTGGATGATAATTCAAAACCGCTGCTCAAAATTGAATTCGAGTCAAAGGATATAATAGCATTCGTCGGTCCGGAAGGGGGGCTGACTGAAGCAGAACAAAGCGTGCTGACCGACGCAGGCGCTCAGCCTGTTCGTATAACTGATACGGTTTTGCGTGTAGAAACCGCCGCAATCGCCTTCGCTGCAATACTTGCCGCCGCGCGTGATACGCTGCCTCAGAAAGAAGCTCTATAGTGCAGGTGATTATTGAACGTTATTGTCGGGCTGCTTTTTAGACCTCCATCTTTTGATTGCTGTCTCGACTTTACTCAGCCCTATCAGCACCAGAATTGCAAGGGCGGTAGTTGCCGAGGCCAGCTTAAAAAATCCCGCCCCGCAGGCCATCCCGATACTCGCCACCAGCCAGATAGTCGCCGCTGTCGTCAGGCCCAGCACGCCGGCCCGGTCGCGTACAATCGCACCGGCCCCGAGAAAACCGACACCCGTAACGACCTGCGCCGCTATTCGCGTAACCGACTGCTCACCTGCTCCCCCCATTTTCCTCGAGATAATTGTAAATACCGCCGCCCCAACACATATCAGTACGTTTGTCCGCAACCCCGCTGCCTTGCGCCTCAGCTCACGTTCAATACCTATTACACTGCCGAATGCGGCCGCCAGGACCACCGCCAATATGTCAATCAGCTCGACCTCCATGTAATCTGTCCTCCCTGATATTACCTTTCGACCAAGGTTTCCTCGACCTTCATCCCGAAATGGCGTCCGCCTTTTTCAACGTGCCCTAATACTTTGTCACCCACTTTCAAATTTGAAATAGAAACGGCCTTACCTTCGGGACTGACTAACCGAATCGTCTCGGCGTTCTGCAGAACTAAACTGATTGGAGCCCCTTCAGCCTCGGCCTCAATAAGAATCATCGGCCGTTTCTCTATCTTATTCCTGCCCAGATACGCCAATTGACTCTTGCCCGTATAATCGACCACCAGCACCTCGTCACCCGCCTTCAAATCCGCAAGGTACTTTGTCTTGCCGTCGGGCCCGAGCGTATATGCGTGCACTGCCCCTGCATTCACACGGAACGGCCGCGACGCCACATACGGATTATCTATCGATTCCGAATGCACCAGAAAATATCCCGCCGCGGTATTACCTACCAGCATCCCTTCTCCGAGCCCCATTTGCGTACACGTATCAAGGCACGCACGGTCGCCCATCCCTAATTGCTTTGTCGCTGTTATCGTCGCACTTACTAATTCTATCTTTTCACTTACACCGTGGATAATCTCAGCCGTCTTCTTTATCTCGTTCACGTCCGTCGAATTCAGCACCACTCCGTCAACACCTTTCTCCAGTATCTCCACCATCAGTTTGGCCTGCTCGCTTGTTTGGACCTGAACCATGATAGGCCCCTTGCGCCGGGCAAGCAGATTTTCTATCGGGATAATAGTCCAGTCTAACATTCTCAGAACGACTATTTTATTTTCAGGCACCGACGCAGCCTTATCCTCATCGGCCTTACCCGATATATCGACAAACTCAACATCAACGCCGGGCTTGATGTCACCGTCTTTCTCGACCGTTTTGATTTTACCGAATTCTCTGACCGTACCGCTGGCCCCCTCCGGCAGCACCACCGCCTCAGCCCCGCTCTCCAGAGCCGAAATCACCACTTCCTTCTCATACGGAACCGAATTTACCCACAGCTTCTTCATCCGAGTAACCTTAGTTTGATATTATTTGTTCAGGAATTCCTTCGCCTGCTCGATATTGAATCCTTCGTGCACCATCTTAGTCAGTGCCCCTATGATTTTGGTTGGGTCCCTGTGCTGAAACGCGTTTCGCCCGATAGATACTCCCGCCGCACCCGCTTTCAGGGCGCCTTCGACCATTATGAATATGTCCTCATCGCTGTCCATCTTCTCTCCTCCTGCTATGACCACCGGCACCGGGCATCCGTTCACCACCTCAGCAAAGCTCTCAGGGCTGCCCGTATAGACGCACTTGACAATATCAGCCCCTAATTCCGCCCCGACCCTCGCCGCGTGTTTGGTGTTCTTCAGGTCGTATTCGTTTTTAATCTTCGGCCCGCGCGTGTACATCATCGCCACAAGCGGCATCTGCCATTCCAGGCATCTTTCGCTGACCTGACCAAGTTGCCGCAGCATCTGCCTGTCCGTCTCAGCCCCTAAATTTATATGCACCGATACCGCATCAGCCCCGAGCTTAACCGCCTCTTCAACTGTGCAGACAAGCTCCTTTGCATTGGGGTCGGGGCTCAAGACCGTGCTGCCCGACAGGTGCACAATCAGGCCGACGTCCCTGCCCGTGCCTCGGTGTCCGGCACAGACGATTCCCTTGTGCATCAAAATCGCATTGGCGCCGCCCGCCACAACCTTGCTCACCGTCTGGCGCATATCCTCTAAGCCCGGTATCGGCCCGACCGTCACCCCGTGGTCCATCGGCACAATCACCGTCTTGCCGCTGTTGCGGTCGATTATCCTCTCTAATCGTATCTTCTTGCCTATCATCGTTTGTCCCTTTAATATGAAACCTTCCCCCTAAAATCTATCCGACACAGGCCGAAACGCAAGTAAAAAAGATATAACCGTCCGCCCAAAACAAAAGCCGCCGGAACTTCTGAAGAGTACCGGTAGCAAAAACGCAACTCAAATCCAGTGCTTCGAGTATTTCCTCTCGACCCCTTACCTTACCACAAAACATTCAAAAATAAAAACGCGCTGTCCTTTTGTAAGTCCTGAATTGGATGTTTATCGTTTCTGTCTTGCCTTTGCAGGAAATTCTCGCTATATCTTAGTTATGACATATTTAGCTGTTCCAATAGCCGCCGAGACAATCGACCAGGCCGCAGTGCAGATAACCTCTGCCGTTGCCGCCGGCGCCGAGATGCTCGAGCTGCGCACTGATTATCTGCAAAATCTTGAGCCTTCTTTCATACCCGACCTGCTCGCCCACGTCCGCCAGGCCAGACCTTCGCCGCCTGTGGTAGTCACCTGCCGCAGCAAACAGCAGGGCGGCGCCATCGCTTACTCTGACGACTTGCGCGTCGAGGTCCTTGTCGCAGCGGTCAAGGCCGGCGCCCACTTCATCGACTGCGAGTACGAGACCTTCACCCAAATAAAGCACCAGGAAAAAATCCGCCTTGCACTGTCCAACAGCACACGAACCAGGCTCATCCTCTCTGCCCACAACTTCGAGGGCCCGTTCCCCGACCTCGCCGCCCTCTATCGCCACATAACCACAACCTATCCCGCTTCAATTCCCAAGCTGGTTTACACTGCCAACCACATCAACGACTGCTTCGCCGCCCTCGATTTGCTCAGTCGAACCAGCGACGACAGAATCGTTTTTTGTATGGGCGAACCAGGCCTGATTACCAGAATCATTGCCAAAAAGCTCAACGCGTTTTTGACATTCGCCAGCCTCGACGAAGACACCACCACCGCGCCCGGCCAGCTCAGTATCACCGACCTGAAAAACATCTATCGCTGCGACGACATCAACGAGCAGACTGAGCTTTACGGTGTCATCGGTTCTCCCGTCGGCCATTCACTAAGCCCGGCCATTCACAACGCCTGCTTTGCAAAGATGAGGATGAACAAACTCTACCTGCCGGTTCTTCTCGAAGGCGGCCGCGAAGAATTCGATTTATTCATAAACCGACTCCTGGCCCGCCGTGCCCTGGGCTTCAAGGGCTTCAGCGTCACCATCCCCCACAAGACCAACGCTTTGAACTATGTCCAGCGAAAGGCCGGCAAAGTCGAACCCTTAGCCGAAATTATCGGCGCCGCCAATACACTCATCTTCGGTCCCGACGACCGGACCAGCGCATACAACACCGACTGCCGCGCCGCGATTGACGCTATAGAGACCGTCCTGAAAAAAATCGACGGCCTCACCGCCGCCGTCATTGGTGCGGGCGGCGTCGCCCGCGCATTAGTCGCAGGCCTTGTCGGTGCAGGTGCAAAAGTCACTATCTACAATCGCACCGTGAAAAAAGCCCAGCGCCTCGCCGATGAATTCGAATGCGAATTCGGCTCACTCGACGACCTCAAAAATCTCGACGCAAAACTCCTCGTCAACTGTACCAGCCTCGGCATGTTCCCAGACATCGAAACAACTCCGCTGCTCGCCGAATACCTTAAAAGGGGTATGACGGTTTTTGATACCGTTTACAATCCCTCGCAGACCCTGCTTCTCAAAAACGCCAAAAAGGCCCGTGCAAAGACCGTATCCGGCCTTGAGATGTTCATCAACCAGGCCGCCGCACAGTTCA
>CAYSTP010000024.1:0-16945 GCA_964434085.1 uncultured Pirellulales bacterium | reverse complement strand
CGCTGCCATACGTCGAGGTCACCGTACCTGTCCGTGAAATCCCGTCTGAGGCGCGCTACCTCACGCGCCAGGCCGCTGTCAAGGTCATCGGCACCGTTCCTTGGTACACTGAAATCGCGCCCATCCACCTCATCGCAGGCCGATTCCTCAGCAGCACCGACGTCTATCGCGAGCTTACCACATGTGTCATCGATGAACAGCTTGCACCGCGGCTGTTTGCCTTCGAAGACCCGATTGGAATGTACGTCCGCATCGCCGAAAGTTTCTACCGTGTTGTCGGCGTCGTCTCCTCCGGCTCATTAGTCGAAGCCGACCGGAAAAATCCCGCCGGCGATTCAGCATCACAAAGCGGCGTTGTGGGCAATATCTACATTCCGCTGTCCGCCGCGAGGACACGCTTTTCCGATATGGTCGGCAATTTCGGAACCTCAGGGCGTTCCTTTGAAATAGTAGAGCTGCATAAAATAATCGTCAAAGTTCCCTCGAACGACGAGGTGCTGCCCACCCATCAGGTGCTCGATACGCTGCTCAAACGCCTCCACGAAAAACAGGACTTCCGCATTATCGTCCCGCTCGAACTCTTACGCGAAGCTGAAAGGACTACCAGAATCTTCAGCATCGTCCTCGGCTCCATCGCTGCCATCTCACTGCTGGTCGGTGGAATCGGAATTATGAACATTATGCTCGCCACCGTCTCCGAGCGGACCCGCGAAATCGGCATCCGACGCGCACTCGGAGCACGAAAACGCGATATTATCACTCAGTTCCTCGCCGAAACCCTGCTCCTTACCTTTCTCGGAGGAGTCATCGGCATCCTGCTTGGCTCCACCATCCCGTTTTTTGTCACCAAATTCGCAAACATGGCCACTGTCATCACAAGCAGCTCACTTCTGCTCGCCTTCGGAATCAGCGGAATGATAGGCCTGACCTTCGGACTATATCCGGCCTGGCACGCCGCCAATATGAATCCAATCGAATCACTCCGACACGAATAATCCTCACCGCCGTCGTATGGCTGTTGACGTAGCCCCTTCAACCAAATAGAATCTGGCCTCAGTTATCGAGTATCCAGTATCCCCCGTAAGGGGTCCTGTGGAGAGCATCGAGCATGATTAACGTCAACGAAAACTTCTTAAAACTCCAGGCTGGCTACCTCTTCCCTGAAATCGGCAGGCGCATCAGTGCCTTTGTCGCCGAAAATCCGAAAGCGGACATCATAAGGATGGGCATCGGCGATGTTACCCAGCCGCTCGCACCGGCCGTTATAGAAGCAATGCACAAGGCCGCCGACGAAATGGCCTGCATCGGGACCTTCAGGGGCTACGACGACGGCGGAATCGGATATGAGTTCCTCAGGCAGGCCATTTTCGAAAATGACTACAAGGCCCGCGGTGTTGACCTCAACCTCGACGAAATCTTCGTAAGCGACGGCGCAAAATGCGACACCGCAAACATGCCGGAAATCTTCGGCCTCAACAATATCGTCGCCGTTACCGACCCGGTCTATCCCGTTTATGTTGACACCAACGTAATGGCAGGGCGTACCGGCCCGGCAACACAGCAGGGCGGATACGAACGGATTGTCTATATGCCGTGCACCGCCGAAAACGATTTTGTCCCCGCCTTGCCGGACGAGCCGGTCGATATGATTTACCTGTGCTTTCCCAACAATCCCACCGGCGCCGTCGCAACAAAAGAGCAGTTAAAGCTATGGGTCGATTATGCCCGTGAAAATAAAGCAGTCATACTTTACGACTCCGCTTATGAAGCCTACATCGCCGACCCTGATATCCCTCACAGTATTTACGAGATAGACGGTGCGAAAGAAATCGCCATCGAGTTCCGCAGTTTTTCCAAGACCGCAGGCTTCACCGGCGTAAGATGCGCATATTCGGTTGTCCCAAAAGTGCTCAAAGCCTATAAATCCGACGGCTCAGCGGTTGATGTCCGTCCCCTCTGGGCCCGCCGACACTGCACCAAGTTTAACGGCGTCTCATATATCACACAGCGGGCAGCCGAGGCTGTGTACGGCGCGCAGGGCAAAAAGCAGGTCCGCGACACAATAAAAATCTACATGGAAAATGCAACCAGAATTCGCGAAGGCCTCATCAGGCTTGGCTATATCGTCTATGGCGGTATCAACGCGCCGTACATCTGGCTAAAAACTCCGGACAGTATGAGTTCCTGGGACTTCTTTGACCACCTGCTCAGCCAGGCAAACATTGTCGGGACACCCGGCTCCGGCTTCGGCGCAGCAGGCGAAGGCTACTTCAGACTGACCGCCTTTGCTCTGCCCGAAAACGTAAAAAAAGCAATGGAACGCTTCGCTGATATCTAAATAACCTAAATGTCACCGCCAGTCACCGCATATATCGGCCTTGGAACCAATCTCGGCAACAGACAGGAAAATATCCGGCACGCTCGGGAAAGACTTAACCGGCTTCCACACACCAAACTGACTGCTGTATCAACGGTTACGCAAACCGAGCCTCTCGGCCAATCTGACCAGCCGAAATTTCTCAACGCCGTAGTGGAAATTGAAACCGACCTGAATCCTCACGACCTTCTCGCCGAATTGCTCGAAATCGAAGCGGCGCTGGGAAGAAGGCAAACTGAAAAATGGGGCCCACGTATAATCGACCTCGACCTGCTGCTTTACGGCAGTGAAATCATTAATAGTGAAGATTTAACCGTCCCTCACAGCCAGATGCACCTCCGCTCATTCGTACTAAAAGGCCTGTGCGAATTGAATCCCAGTCCTGCACATCCCGTACTTAATGTATCAGTCAGTGAATTGGCGGCACGGCTCAACGGCTGCGATTTCGTTCTGAACCCGCAACTTCCTCAGCTTGTTTCAATCGCAGGACTAATCGGCGTCGGCAAAACGACACTTGCCACTAAACTGTCCAGACGGCTCAATGCAGAACTGCTGCTCGAACCCTACGACACCAATCCATTTTTGTCCAGGGTTTACGCTGGCCGACAAGACCTCGCGCTGCACAGTCAATTATATTTTCTGCTCAATCGCGTCGAACAACTAAACCCCGCTAATTTTTTGCTGGCCCAGATGCTCTTTACCGATTACGTCTTTGAAAAGGACCTGATTTACGCAAGACAATTGCTCGATGCGGACCAGCTCTGCGTTTATGAAAAGCTCTATCCACTCTGTCCTGAGAATGTTACGAAGCCTGTCCTTGTGGTATATCTGCGAGACAACGCTGAAGACTGTCTCGACAGAATACATCAAAGGAACCGGCCCTACGAGCAGAAAATCGACACATACTTTTTATCTCAACTTGATGCCGCCTACGAGCAGCTTTTCGCACAATGGACAGCCTGTCCGATTATCAGGATTTCAAAATCTGAGTTTGACTGCACGCGGCCGGACGACGTAGACTACTTGATAACGCAAATTAACGCATATTGTGCCTGTGACATTGCCGGCAAGTGACGATGGAAACCGCCAAGACAATCGAATCAACAGGAAAATTCATTGCTGCCGCCCGCAAGCAGGGCAAGACCGTTGGTTTTGTTCCTACTATGGGCGCTCTGCACATCGGCCACATCTCACTCATCCAGGCCGCAAGAAAACAGACCGATTACGTTGTTGTCAGCATTTTTGTAAACCCGACCCAGTTCGGACCAGAAGAGGATTTCGATAAATACCCGCGTCCTTTCGATGACGACCTGCAAATCTGCCGAGAGCAGGGCGTTGACCTTGTCTTTTCACCCGGCACAAACCAGATGTACCCGACGCAAAACATTACATGGGTCAACGTTGAAAAACTGACGGAAACACTATGCGGCCGTTTCCGCCCGGGCCATTTCCGCGGTGTTACAACCGTCTGCACAAAGCTGTTTAATATCGTTCAGCCGGACATCGCTTTTTTCGGACAGAAGGACGCCCAGCAGGCAGTAGTAATCAAACGAATGGTAGCAGACTTAAATATGCCGCTGAAAATTCAAATCTGTCCGACCGTCAGAGAGGACGACGGATTGGCTGTCAGCAGCAGAAATAAATACCTCAGCGAATCCGAACGCAAAGACGCACCGCTGCTCTACAAATCACTGCAAAAAGCAAAACGGCTTATTCAAGCCGGTACAACCGACCCCGAACAAATAATCGTGCAGATGAAAAATATCCTCGCACAATCCGACCGGCTCGAACCTGAATATATCGAAATAGTCAATCCCGAAACGCTTGAGCTTATAAATCCTGTAAAAAGCAAAGCCCTCGTTGCTGTCGCTGCTCGCTGCGGCTCAGCCAGGCTTATCGACAACATTGTGGTGGACACCGCCTCAAATTAGACTATAATACCTGTTTTTACCTGTTGGAAATCCTTTGCTCCAGGAAAAATCGCATGTTCGTAAAGCTGCTCAAAAGCAAAATACACCGTGCCAAAGTTACCGCCGCCAGGCTTGACTACCCCGGCAGTATTGAAATAGACGCCGAGCTTATGCAGGCCTGTAACCTGCTGCCATACGAATCGGTTTGGGTTGCCGACCTGAATAACGGAAACCGCCTTGAAACTTACGTCGTCCCCGCCCAGGCCGGTTCCCGCCAAATCGTCATTCTCGGCGCCGCCGCACGCCTAATCAATCCCGGCGACCGTATAATCGTGCTCAATTTCGCTCACTATGCGCCTGAAGAAGCAAAAAAACACCAAGCAAAAATAATCGTTCTGGACGAAAACAATAATATAATCGGATAACTTTGTTACGCCAATGCATCCGGAACTGTTCCGAGTTCCATTTACTGAGCTTACCGTCAAAACTTACGGCCTGATGATGGTCATTGGTTTCATGACTGCCGTCTGGACTATCCGCCGTCTCAGTCGCAAAATCACCCCCGACCCGCAGCTTATTACCAACGCCGCTCTCTATTCCCTCATCGCGGGCGTTGGCGGCGCACGCCTGTTTTACGTCATCCACTACTGGGACAAATTCCAGAACGACCTGCTCTCGGTATTCGCCATCTGGCAGGGCGGCCTTGAACTGCTCGGCGGCGTTATCCTCGCCATTACTGTTATCATCCTTTATCTAATCTATCACAAGCTGCCCATTCGTCAGTATCTCGACATCCTCGCTATCGGCCTGATGGCCGCCCTCGCCATCGGCCGTATCGGATGCTTCTGCAACGGCTGCTGCTACGGTAAACCGACTAATCTGCCCTGGGCCGTCCGATTCCCTTACGGCTCCGATGCTTACAGAAGCCAGGTCTATGATGACCCTCAGCGTAACCGTCCCGAACCGCTTGTCAAACTGCCGCCGGACTATTTTAATTACATACTGCTCGACGGTCTTTACCACCCTGTATTGAAACCCTTCGAGTTACTGACCGACGAGCAGCAAAACGCTGTGACAAAAGGCACATACCGCTGCCTGCCGGTTCACCCCACCCAGTTATACTCATCTCTAAATGCCGCAATTATCTGCCTGCTGCTGTTTCTGTTCTGGAAGCGCTCCCAGAATATACAGAAAGCAGGCAAACAGGCATTTCTTGCCGCCCCCGGCTGCACCTTCGCCCTGATGTTCATTCTCTACGGCGTGACCCGCTTCGGTATCGAGTTTCTCCGCGCCGACAATCCATTCGAGATTAAAGGCATCCCGCTGACCATCTCACAGTACATCGGAATCGGCCTTGTCATAGTAGGCCTGATTCAGATGGCCGCCTATACCGCCTACGCCCGGAAAAGACAACAGCTACCCGGCCAGCAGCCGCCGCAAAACACCTGATATGCTTGCCGATTTTTGCGTTTTCATTTTCATCTTGAACATCTCGCCCGATTAGCCGATATTATTATTGCAGGGCCTTTTCATCCGTAGTTTTGCATTTTTAGCTTTAAACTTTGGGCTTTTATCGTGGGCTTATACGACAGGGAATACACTCAGGAGCATTACCGGCCGTCTTATTGGCACTCGGCACGTCCGCCTTTTCGTCTGGGTATGCCTTCGACGGTAGTAGGGCGGCTCCTGATTGCCAATATCGTTGTTTTTTTGTTATCGTATCTCATACCGCCTCTCGGCAACTTCATTGAAACCTGGTTTTCAGTCTTTCCAGTCTCCTGGAAAACGGTTCTACTGCAGCCTTGGCGTATCATCACGTACCAGTTCCTCCATGGCGGCTTCAGCCATATCTTTTTCAACATGCTTTGGTTATATTTCCTGGGGCCGGTTCTTGAGAGACACTGGGGCCCAAGGAAATTCCTGTTTTTTTATCTCGCCTGTGGCGCGGCGGGCGGAATTGTCTATCCGGTTCTTGTTTTTGCCGGGTGGATGAAGGTCGGTATTTTGATTGGTGCTTCCGGCGCCATTTTTGGTGTTCTCGCCGCTGCTGCAATTCTCTTTCCCATGCTCAACGTTTACATTTGGGGAATCTTTCCGGTAAAGCTCGTATTTATTGCTCTGTTTGCGTTCTTCATCAGCGTGATGGCCTTGTTCAAACCGGCTCAGGGCTCCGACACTGGAGGTCAGACCGCTCATTTTGCTCATTTAGCCGGGATGATAGTCGGTGCTGTCTATACCGCCTGGCCGTATATCACGGTCCGCTACAGACTGAAGAGCCGTACAAGCCCCTGGCAAAAGAAAATTCAGGACCAGCAGCAGCTCGCGGCACAGGTTGACAAAATCCTCGAGAAGGTTTACAGGCACGGAATCAGCAGCCTGTCACGTAAGGAAAAGCAAATCCTCAAAAAAGCCACGCAACTCCACCATGAAATGAAAAATTAATCCCGCATTTTTCTGAGGGGTTATTTGTCTTTACAAATCACGAATCACAATTCACGAGACACAAGTTCTTAGTCCCAGTGAAACTTTTCGCTTCGCTCCAGAAGTTCCTTTAATCTGGTCTCGACTTTTTCATCCTTCGAGGCCTTCCACTTTTCGACCTCAGCCTCGCTGCTCTCCACCTGTTTCTTCAAGTCTTCGAGCCTCTGAAGCAGCTTCTTATGCTGCAACTGCTTGCGCTGCACTATCAGGTCGAACCGCTTCGATACTATCTCTTTCAGTTGAGCCGTCAGGGCATCCTTTTCTTCCGGCTTGGCTGATGCCAGCTTTTCCAGTATCTCGCCACGCTGGTCTTTTAGTTCTATATCTTCTTTCAAAACCGCCGCAAGCTCCGGGTTATCCTTCGCCGCCTCGGCGACCGGGCCGTATTTCCTGCCGCTTTGCCCTAATCGCAGTATATAAAGTCTCGGGTTTTTCTGGCGAACCTGCTCCAACTCATTGGCTTCTTCCGGGTAGTTTTCTTTCAGCCAGCTAAGATACTCCTCGTGCTTCTTCTGCATCTCCTTCATCCGCTCTCGCCAGGGACGGCCGCCGAGCTCGCGCGGCCCTTTACCTTCACGAGGCCCCGGAACTTCACGCTGTTCATCGCCGAACATATCGCGCTGGTGGGTCCGAATATACTCCCGTATTTCTTCTCTGAAGGCTTCAGGGTCATCTTCGTGCAGTTCTGTCAGCCTGTCAGCCGCCTGCGGGTCGGTCTCTCGTATCCGTTCCAGCATCCGCTCAATTTGTTCCGGCCCCATGCCAAAACCAGGTCCCTGCCATGGAAACGGTTCTTCCTGCACCGCGTTGGATTCAGCGGCATTATCACCAGGCTCGCATAAGGCCGTCCATCCGAAAACGCTCACAAAAAGAATTGCAATCAGCCAGATTTTTGACGACTTCATTGTCTTATCCTTTCCAGAAATCCTCGTTGATTTCCAAAAGCTCAATCTCAATCTCATCCGCATTCATCCATTCCGTGCCGTTTTCGCCTAATCGCAGGGCCAGAATCTCATCCTCAAGTGCCTCAATATCGGCGGCCAGAACCGCCAGTTCGGCGTCGTCAGCCGTAAAATCACTGTTTTCGATTCCCACCTGCGAAATAATCGGACTGCCGGCAGGTTTAACTGTCTTATGGTTGTACATCACAATCAGTCCGGAAACAATTAAAATGACCGCTGCTGCGGCCAGCGCTGTTCGCAGGTAAGTCCTGACGCCTCGCCTGTCCTGCTTTGCAAGCTCGACGCTGATACGCGATTTGATTTCGGATATGAGTTTTTCGTCAGGTTGCGGCGAGGGATTGTCAGAGATTATCTGCTCACCGCGCAGAATATCTTCCTCCGCCTTTGCAGCTTCCGCCTCTGCGTAGAATTTATTTAAGAGCTCTTTCAGATTTTCTTTTTTACCATTCATGACTATACTGTTCCATTAGTTGTCGCAGTCTGGCAAGGCCTCTATGTACCTTCGACAGAACCGTACCTATCGGCATCCCCTGCATTTGAGCTATCTCTTTGAAGCTCATCTGCGAATAGTACCTCAGCATTATCAGCTCGCGGCTTTGCTCGTCGATATTTTTGAGCTCCCAGCCAAGCCGGTCGATTACCTCAGTCTCAAGTCCGCTCAGTCGCTTCAGTTTGGCCCCGAGTTCAAGTTCCTCTTTGCGTGCTTCCAACACCTTGTCATCTCTCTGCTTGGCCCGCAGCCAGTCATGCCAGATGTTGCTTGCCACCGTGAACAGCCACGCCTCGAAGCGGCCTCCGTGGTAATGCCTGATTTTCTCTACTAACTTAACAAAGAGCTCGCTGAGCAAATCGTCGCTGACAGTCTTATCCCCGCTCAACCTGTAAAAAAAGCCATAAAGCCTTGTGCTGTAAACATCTATGAGCCTCGAAAAACTCTCAGAATCTCTGCGCTTACAGCCGGCTATCACAGCCTCTAAGTCTCTACTGTCAGCTTTTTCCATGCCCGCATCGCTATATAAAACGCTGATTTGCCCTGATTTATTGCAATACTACCAAAAAACTGCTACCTTGCAATCTCGCCAAGATGACTGATAAGAAAACGAAAAAGTCGGCACGTAACACCTGGTCAGCCAAGTTCAAACGCACCCTGACCAGCCTGTTACCCATCGCGAAGAGCCGGCAGGGCCGGTGTCTTCGTTGCGGCGCCTGCTGCAAGCTGCCTAATGTCTGCCCGTGGCTGGCCTTTGACGAACACAATCGAGCCATCTGCAAAATCTATTTTTTTCGCCCCCTGAACTGCCGCAAATACCCAAGGGCCGAATCCGAGTTTATAACAGCCGACACCTGCGGCTACAGATTCGAAGACACTGCCCCAAAATAATCTGCCCCCGCGCTTAAAGCTCCTTGTCGTGTTCCTGCTCCTCGTCATCCTCCATCAGTTTCCACCGCTCCGATTCGTCCATTGAATCGACCTCCCGCTCCATATATTTGAACAGCTTGTCCTGCAGCGGCCCCATCTTTTCGTACCACTTCAGCATCCCCTGGTAGCTCGCCACTAACATATCAAGCCGAATCAGCTGCCATTTCGCTATGCACTCCGGTTCCTTGATATTAGAAAACGGGTCGCACTTGAATGTCCGCTGGCCGTTCTCGCCAAACTCGCATAATTCGCAGTCTTTACACTGTATCATAAGCCGCCCCTGACCCCGCACCTGCGGGAAAACTTGACTTGAATCTTGCTCACTAACCATTATAATACCATACTTTGCAGTAATCTGAAAATTCTTTTTTCTTACGCGGTACGCGGCCCCTGGGGCCCCTCCATAGGATGCCTTACGGTATTACGGGGAACGTAAGACGCGGTACGAATCAGGAGTACTAAATGGCAAAAGCCAGAAGAAGGCGAAAAGTCGGAAGCAAAAAAAGACGTGCCCGCTGGAAAGCCCGACACAAAATCAGTTGATTATAGTCTTGCCTGAACCTGTTATCGTTTGGCCCCCAATCCCGAACATGGTCGAACGGGTTTATGCAGGGGGTTTAGAACGGTGAACCTCATGCGCCACTTTACCATAACCTTTCAACCGGACGGCAAAAAAATCTCCATTCACGCCGGTTCCACGCTCCTCGAAGCCGCCTACACCGCCGGTATCATCCTGAACACCGCCTGCGGCGGCAAAGGCATATGTCACAAGTGCGCCGTCCTGATTCAGCCCGATAACGAACAGGTCCTCGCCTGCCAATATACCATCGACAGTGACCTTGCTGTTACCGTCCCTCCTACCTCGCGTTTCTTTGAACAGAAAATCCTCGAACACGGAATCGACAGGGAAATCGAGCCGACCCTGCTCAAACCCGGTGACACTGCCGAAGCAATCTTTGGCCTGGCAGTTGACATCGGCACAACTACTGTTGTTGCAAAACTGATTGACCTTGCCGACGGAAAGCTCATCGCCACCCAAGCCGATTTCAACCCCCAGGCCGTTCACGGCGACGACGTAGTAAGCAGAATCACATTCGCTCAAACCGACAAACAGCTAACCGAGCTGCAGCGGCTGATTATCGAATGTATCAATAAACTGATTGCTGAGCTATGTAAAAGGGCCGGTATCGACCCCAACCGCATCTACGAAATGACCGCCGTCGGCAACACGACAATGACTCACATCTTCCTGCGCCTGCCGATTATCCAGCTCGGCCAGGCGCCGTACAAGGCCTATTCACTCGACGCACACGACACCCCGGCGAGAGACCTCAATATAAAAATCAATCCCGAAGCGAACGTTCACACCGTCGAAAACATTGCAGGCTACGTCGGCTCCGATACCGTCGCCGCCGCCCTTGCCGCTGATATCAACCTCGCCGAGCAATTGACCCTTCTTGTTGACATCGGAACTAACGGCGAGCTCGTCTGCGGCAACAAAGACAGGCTCTACGCCGCAAGCTGCGCCGCAGGCCCGGCCCTCGAAGGCGCACGCATCAGCCAGGGCAGCCTCGCCGTCAGCGGCGCCATTGAAGCCGTATTCACTAACGCAGATGACATAGATGTTGACGTAATCGGCGACGGGCCGCCGTCGTCAATCTGCGGCAGCGGACTCGTTGACGCCGTCGCTGTTATGCTCGATTTGGGCGTGCTTGATTCCACAGGCCGCATCACTAACCCTGCCTCTTCGAAATCCAAAATCCCGCCTGACGTCGTGCGAAGAATCATTGTCAAAAACGACCAGCCTGCCTTTGTCCTCGCCTTCGCTGACAACGGCGCACCCGCGGTTGTTCTCACTCAGCAGGACATCCGCGAAGTGCAGCTCGCCAAGGCCGCAATCGCCGCGGGCATTCGATTACTGCTCAAGAAGCTGAATCTGAAAGAAGACGACCTCCAAAGGATACTGCTGGCAGGGGCCTTCGGCAACTACATCCGGCGTTCGAGCGCCCTTCGCATAGGCTTACTGCCGGCTGTCCCAGAAGAGAGAATCCATTTTGTCGGCAACGCTGCAAGCTCCGGTGCAAGGATGATTCTGCTAAACCGTACCGCACGGGAACTGGCAGGGCACCTGGCCCGAAAGATACAATACGTCGAAATAGCCCATGAACCGGAATTTATGAACATTTACACCAACTCCATGACCTTTTAGTGCTATTTCTAAAAAGAAACTGTTAGTTTTATCGCTCCTGCTATTGCAGGAATCCGCCCCTTCGTAATTCGAAAAGCCCTTGACAAAACCTTCCTTTTTGTGATATAATTTGTGTTTAATGGGGATGTTGGGAGAATGTGATTTAACCTTTATTTCTGTTAAATTTCAGTACTCCCACTACTAAGGGGCATCGATGAAAAGTTTCGCGTCATTTCCTTTCCGCAGTCAGTTTCTATCTTTGCTTGTCTGGTTAATGTTTCTCTGTGCCGGCTTATCTACACAGGCAGCTATAGTCATAGATGATTTTACGGTCCCTCAAACACAGACAGGCGGTGTCGGCGGTACGGTGACCGGTGACACTATTCTTGGCGGTGAACGCGATGTCACAATGTATAACGATACTGCAGAAGTCTATATCAATTCAACGTATGGCAGTGGTTGCCATTTGGTTAATACGGCCGGCGATAATAGTTGGGGCTATGCCTATCTGAGTTATGACGGCACTGATGGTTCAATCTCGGATGATACCGGTGGTTTAGGACATGTGGACCTGACTGGCGCGGGGCAATATGATGGGTTCCTGATTATGCTTACTCAGATTAACGGACGTGGGAATATGTCATTCTGGGTTAGTCAGGGAGATTCTCAGTATGGCTACGAGTATGTTACTCTTCCGAGAGACCCACAAAGTGTGTTTGTGCCATTTGCCGACTTCGGCTTAGATGTTCCCGCTTCACTGGACGAGGAGTTTCCCGCCGGAGATACATTAGTTGATTTTGCCGATGTAGGATATATCGGTATCAATTTTGGATTAGCAACTGATAGCTCCTGCACAATTGGCTCGATTACCGTCGTCCCGGAGCCGGCGAGTTTGGCCCTCCTGGCCCTGGGCGGGCTAATGCTGCGAAAACACAAATAGATACACTATGTACCCGACGTAAACGCAGGATAGAATTGCTCCATCTATTCTGCTTATCTTTTTGCCGATAATCGCCATCACCATAAACACGACGCTGACCGCGACCATAATCCAGTAGTCCGTCCCCGCCAGGTTTGCGCTGATAGTCAAAGGCCGCACCACTCCCGCAGTCCCAGTGACCAACAGCGTATTGAAAATATTCGACCCCACCAGGTTGCCAATCGAAATATCGTCCTGCTTCTTGAATGACGCGACTAAGCACGTCGCCAGCTCCGGCAGAGAAGTCCCCACCGCGACGATTGTCAATCCTATCACCGCCTTGCTCAACCCCGCCTTCTCGCCAATTACAATCGCGCCGCGCAGCGTAATTTCAGCGCCAATAGCCAGCCCCGCCAGACCGACGGCTATCAGAACAAGACTGACCCATAGCGCCTTCGGCTGAATCTTTTTTACCGTTTGTATTTCGTCGTGCAGTTCCGTTTCAATTTCAGGTTTTCCCTTTGTCTGTTTTTCTGCCTGTAGTATCGTAAGCATAATCATAGCCGCGAACATCACCAGGAACACAACCCCTTCCAATCGCGATATGACAAGGTTATACAGCGCCGGATACAGCAGCAGTGCAACCAGAACCATCACCGGTATCTCTCTTTTGAGCACACCAAGTCGGACCGAGATGGGCCGAATCATCGCACACAGCCCGCCGACCAGCGCAAGGTTTGCTATATTCGAGCCGAAGACGTTGCCGATTGCAATGTCACCGGTCCCTCTAATTGCCGCTGCGATACTCGCCGCCACCTCCGGCGCACTTGTCCCCATCGCAACTATGGTCAGACCGATTACAAGCGGGCTGATTCCTAACCGATTTGCAAGACTGACCGCCCCAGATACAAGAAGGTCCGCCGCCTTCCACAAAAGCGCCAGACCAACAACTAAAAAAATCACCGCCAAAAATATATTCACAAACTTGTTCCTTCAATTGCCGCCCCCATCGTAGATGACGGGGCCTAACCTGTAAAGCCCTTTGTTTAACCCCGAAACCTTCATCTCGTTGTAGCTTTAACCAAGGCGGTTCCGGCATCGAGTATCCAGAACAGCGGTCAGCACAAGTCTTGCGGGCAGAGGATTATAATATCTTTCCGCAGTGGATATTGAATAAGTATCGGCGGTTATCATTTAAAATAATATCTTGAAAAACCAAGGATTTTACGTATGATATACAGACGGTCTTCAGGAGATATATATGGGGAAAAACATGTCATCAAAAAATATTACCGGGTTTTCAATTGTTTTACTGTTGGCACTGCAGTTGTTTTACTGCGGCTGTGCTCAGCAGGGCGTTCTGGTAACGCAAAAAGGCGGTTGTAATCTGAGAATTCTCTCCACCGAGCCTCAATCACCTGCGGTTCTCCAGGCAGGCCAGAAAGTCTACGTCACTTTCAGATACGATATGGGCAGGTATGAATCCGTCCGGGTATGGGCCAGGCCTCGCACCAATGGAACTAATACACGGGGTTACCACGCGCACAAATCGCCGACATATAATAAATATGACGGCGCTACGGATGAAATTCAGGGTTATTTTTTCTTCAACGACCCTGCCGTCGTTGATGAGATTATTGTCAGGATGAAAGACAAAGCCAGCGATAAATATGTATGCGTTGCCAAAAAAGATGTACACTTCGAGTGGAAAGGAAGCACTAACATAAAAGCATCATTGCGAGATGACACCTGGGACGAAGAACTTTTGGCCCTTGCCAACGAAACAAAAGACGAGATGAAAAACTCTAAGGAGCACAAGAACGAGGGCGCTCTTATTTATCGGGTTCATTCAAACGACGGATTATTAGACCGGGCAAGAACCGAATTTCACTGGACAGGGAAAGGCCGAGGCGGTTACCGGCCTGATAGTATTTCCGAAGGACAGACAGAAGTCATGTTTGAACGCGACGGCCAGCCGGCCCAGCTTCGGGTAATTCATCCCGACTACCATGAATTTAGTCGCCCGGTCGTATTTGAAAAGGGCAAAGTAATAGTATGGGATGATATTGTTCTGGAACGGGTCTCACCCGAAAATTCCTGCACGGTAAAAGGAACGGTTCATCTTGAAGATGACGCCGACCCCAAAGATATACGTGTTTCCAGCGATGAAACTTCGACAACTACCGATGAAAATGGCGACTTCACTTTGACCGGCCTTCGTTCAGGCCGGGTCAGTATAGGTGCACAAAAATCCGGCTATTACGGTCTATACACAAATGTAGATGCCGCCAGGGGCCAAACTGCTTCATGCCGACTGAATGGATATCGCTTAAGAAAAGCAAAAGTGCGGTGGGCCTATCAGCCGGACGGCTCGAAAGTCTTTGACAATAATAATGTAGTTACCGGAACAGCTATACTCCAGGATAATGAATTGGACAGGGTGAGTTTCGCCGCAGGTTTCGCCCAGGTTCGCGGCGAAAGTGATTTTCTTGTATATCAAACAAAAGACAGCCTCGTGATGAGAAACTTTGATACAACATGCAGCAACGACGGCCCGGCCATTCTTGAGACGCATATCGCCTTTGAGGATTTGAATGAAGCGCCTGATTCCTTCATTAGAAAATGCGGTTCCCATACTCTCCAGGCCGGCAAAGTTTATGTCTTTCGATGTTATGACGGGCAGCATTATGCCAAGATGGAGGTGCTTGAAATAATTGACTAACAACGCAGAGGGAAGTACCCAGCTATAAACCACTTTGCCTTTGCGGCTGTGAACTCAACGCAGTTCGCAGCATGGAGAATCAAACATCCAGTATCGAGTTCCCGGCTCTTGTGCCCCTCTCCACCCTGAACGCTGAACCCTGCACCCCGATTTAACTACCCCACCTTTGCCATTATCTCATCGGGTATATCGAAGTTCGAATAGACATTCTGAATATCGTCGTGGTCTTCCAAATCTTCCATCAGGCCGATGATCTTCTTCGCAGTCTCGGCATCTGAGATGGCGACGTCATTCTGCGGTATCATCGATATTTCAGCGACCTGGATAGGTATCTCTTTCTCCTGCAGCGCATTCTTCAGGCCTTCGTACGCAGCCGGTTCACAGGTGATTTCAAACACTTCTGCATCGGTGGTCATATCCTCAGCACCAGCCGCAAGAGCCATTTCCATCAGCTCTTCTTCTTCGGCGTCGCTCTGATTGACTGTAATCAACCCCTTTTTATTGAACATCCAGCTTACGCATCCGCTGGTACCCATTGACCCGGCGCGCCTCTCGAATATTTTTTTCACTTCCGGCGCCGTTCGGTTGCGGTTGTCGGTCAGAGCCTCAATCATAATTGCCACACCGCCCGGCCCGTAACCTTCGTACAGCACCTGCTCGAAGTTCTGGCCGCCAAGCTCCCCCGTCCCTTTCTTGATTGCCTTTTCGATAGTATCTTTGGGCATATTAGCCGCCTTGGCCTTGTCTATTGCGTACCGTAGCGAAAGATTAGCAGCCGGGTCTCCTCCGCCTGCTCTGGCCGCCACGATAATCAGCCTTGCTACTTTGCTCCAGACCTTGCCCCGCTTGGCGTCATTAGCCGCCTTTTTATACTTTATCCCCGACCAGTGTGAGTGACCCGACATAAATCGCCTCGATAATTATTGCCGATAAATACTCGGTCTTTCCAAGCAAGATATTATACCGGTTCCTGCTGTCTGAGGTAAGTACTTTTTCGGCGCGCGGGACTTTCCTTTGCAAGGACAAAAAGCGACTGCCTGCCGGGATATTCCCAGCTTTGCGGTTCGCTATTCAAGGCGGGAACTATACACCCAGTGCCTTGGCGGCTGCGTCGGCGTCGGCTGAATCGACGATAACGACCATGCCATAGCCGCCGTCACAGACCATCGCCGTTGCGGCCACGCCGTTGACCCCGGCGTCGGCCAAAGGCTTTAGGGCCTCTGCGGCGGCGCCGACCTTGTCGTCGCCGCTAATCATAAAGCCAGCCATCTCTGTCGCTTGGATGCCGGCCTTGATTGCACAGGCCTTAAGCGCCTCAGGATTCCTGGCGCTCAAATACGCCATAGCTGTGCCGCCGGAACAGGCACAGGCCGACAGGCCGTTCAAATCAACTCCGTCGGCAGCGGCTTTGGCCAGGAGCTTTTGTAAACTGCCCGGCTTATCTTCGATTTGGACCGCATGAACTGTAATCGGCTTTACTGCCATTTCTCGTTCCCCTTAAAAAGAGTTGGTTATTGTGCTGACTATAAATCTACGTTTCCCGGCGAACCTGTCAAGATTCTTTTGGAATGTTGAGTGTCCGGCAGTCAGTAATCTGTAGTTGGTTTTTATGAGTCGCAATCCGGTAGGCGGCAATATCACCCGGCGCATAGTGGCGGGGATTTTTGTGCAGTTTCAGCGCGAGGGGATTTGCTGCTTCTTTTTAATGACAATGTTTGAAGCTTGGCTGTCGCCCCTGAAAGTGGCGACAGTCTGCCCGCAGCGACACTTCACAGAACCCGTCAATATTGTATTTGACGTTCCGCCGACAGCAAGGAAGACGGAAATCGGCCCAGGGTGGCAAGACTGGAGCTCACTGTTTTGAAGCGCCTCGTGGATTTCGGTCTCAACCGCTTCCGGGTCCTCGGGAGCTGAGCGTGACGACCAATGAAACTCGATATTCATACGGTCGGCCTTTCAAAAAAAT